>NZ_DJBB01000070.1:0-89811 GCF_002429865.1 Empedobacter sp. UBA5987 | reverse complement strand
TCGTCTGCAAATCGTATGTCGACTCTAAAATTCGTTATAAAACGTGGATTTGAATGTTTAAATAGGAATTAAAAAAATCCGACGATTTAGGATCGAAATGCAATTCAACTCTAAATTATTGGAATAAAAAAAGTTGGAGTGTCTGAGTGGAGCGAGTTGCCAACTTTATGGAAATAATTTATTTAGTTGAATTACCTGAGCCATTCCATGGCTCCTCCTTTTAATTTCAAATGTTTTTTGGATGAGCAAAAAATGAAAATAATAGATTTCTCGATACTTCAAATTAACTTTATCTAAATCATAACTAATTTTTTTAAAATTAATTTCTAAAATTGGTTGAGCCATTTTTACAGAGTTTTAGTGGAATAAAGATAAAAGTACTCGAATAATTTGTTATAAGTTGATTATCGGTTAAATTTGTAATCAAATTGATCAGAAATTATGATTGACCAAATCAAACAATATATTGAAGAAGTAAAAAACTTCCATTCAACAAATGCTGCTGAAATTGAAGAATTCAGAATTAAATTTTTAGGAAAAAAAGGAATTTTAACGGACTTGTTTACACAGTTCAAATCTGTTCCGAATGAACAAAAAAAGGAATTTGGTCAAGTTGTGAATGAGTTAAAAACATTGGCAACTGAAAAATCAACTGTTCTTAAAAATGAAATCTCAAACGAAGGAAAAACTGATTCTTCTTTAGATTTAACGCGTCCTGGAGAGCCGTTTCCATTAGGATCTCGTCATCCAATTAACATTACAAAAAATCGTATTATCGAGATTTTTAATCGCATTGGATTCAGCGTTTCTGAAGGGCCAGAAATCGAAGATGATTGGCACAATTTTACAGCGTTAAATTTGCCTGCACATCACCCTGCGAGAGACATGCAAGATACATTTTTCATCGAAACTGATCCAGATATTGTGTTGCGTACGCATACATCGTCTACGCAGATTCGTCATATGGAGAAAAATCAACCACCAATGCGTTTCTTAGCACCTGGTCGTGTTTACCGTAACGAAGCGATTTCGTCTCGTTCGCATATGATGTTCCACCAAATCGAAGGTTTATACATCGACGAAGGTGTTTCGTTTGCAGATTTGAAACAAACTTTAAGTTATTTTACAACTGAGTTATTTGGTAAATCTGAAATTCGTTTACGTCCGTCATATTTCCCGTTTACAGAGCCTTCTGCAGAGGTTGACGTATATTGGGGATTAGAAACCGAAACTGATTATCGTATGACAAAAGGGACAGGTTGGTTAGAAATTATGGGATGTGGAATGGTAGATCCTAACGTTTTGCGCAATGTAGATATCGATCCTGAAAAATATTCGGGTTATGCATTCGGTATGGGAATTGAGCGTATTGCGTTGTTGTTGTATCAAATTGGGGATATCCGTTTGTACACAGAGAATGATAAACGTTTCTTAGAGCAATTTCAATCGGAGTTATTCTAAGATAGAAAATATTATAAACAAAAAATCCTGTTCAATTGAGCAGGATTTTTTTATTGGAATAATGTTTTAAATAATATATTAGAGATTATATCCTTTAGTTTTAATTTTCATAAAAAAGCATTTAGAAATTGTCATGCCGAGACATCACTCTATTTATTTACAAAGTAATAATTAATGTAATCGTCCTATTAAAAATGGCCTTAAATTTATGACGTTAAGAAAATAATTGAATGTAACATTAAAAAGATTTTAGCCCGTAGGGTTTTTAAAAACTTTAGTGAAATGAAATTATTTTTAGTCTAATAGATTTACAGTCTTGACTTTTTGGTTACTTTTTAGTCAAGTAAAAAGTGACATTGAAGTACAAGGAATACCTAAATTGTTTGATGTCTTTATTTAAATCTCAAATTTTGAAATATAAATATAGTAGATATTCCTCCTAACGCTGGAATGACATTTCATATAGTTTTATAATTTTCATAAAAAAGTATTCAGGAAATGTCATGTCGAGCTAGTCGAGACATCTCAATTATTATTTGAATAATGATTTAACTTTATTTAAATCAATCTGTTGATTGTTGACTTCTACGAAATAATCTTGTTGCCAATTTTGAGTTTTCTCCGCTTGTTTATTTTCAGGTTTTACCCAATTCGGATAAACTCTAAAACCTCGTTTTCCTTCTTTTTTAATTGAGGTTAAAATATTCTTTTCAATTAAAATTGATTTCGGGAAAATATAAAAACCTAGTTTCGAATCTTCTTCTGTAGCAATAATGTAATAATCAAATACATCATTTTCATCGAAAGGTTTGGTTTGTTTAGCTGTATTTCGTTTCCATAACGTTACAAATTGACCAACTTTTTTAGGTGTAATTTTCGCTTTTCTAAATTTTATAGAAAACTCATTAACATTGAAATTATAACCAATATATTCGTCACATTCTGCATCTTTTTCTAGCTTAGAAATGGATAAATTCATTGATTTTAGAATAAAATCCTCGAATTTTTGAATAATCTCAGTCATTTATTTCAATTGTTGATAAAAGTATAAATCATACGTTGGGAATAAATTTGGATAGAAAATTTTTCCTAAATCATTCAAAATAATATCAGGACGAAGAATTCCTTGTTCAAAATAATCATTCGAACCTTTTGCATTCATACGTTTGTTGTAAGCGTACACATTTCCTTTCTTAAATGCATCAAACCACGCATAGTTTGGATAAGAAGCTTTCATTTCTGCCAACGTATTTACGTTTGTAACATTGATCCAATAATTTGCAGATTTTCCAGCTGTATAAACTTCTTCAAATGTTAAGCTCAAACTATTTTCACCTGTTTTATTCTTGAAAATATAATTTCCTTTCGCATCGTCTATTAATTTTGCTTGCAACAAGTCATTTGTCGGAACGTACCAAATGTCGCCATACATTGTATTCACAATTGTTGAAACATTACCTTGACCTTTGGTTTGAATGATATTTTTGATGGAGTCGTAATTATTTTTAACCGTTTCTACGCGTTTTTCAGCTTCTGTATCTTTTCCGAATAATTTTCCGAAAACCTTCAAATACTCAACTTGTCCCAATGGGTTTTGCTCTTTGTATTCATCTAAATACAATACTTTTATTCCATTTTGTTCTAATTGTTGATGAAATTTTGCTAAAACAGGATTAGAACTTGCGATAATCAATTGTGGTTTATTTTTTAAGATAATTTCTGTGAATAGTTCGTTTGAATTTCCAACTTTTAAGATTGATTTATTCGCAATTCCTTCTGCTATTTTAGGATTGTAAATAAAATCTGCATCGCAAACTCCTTTGATTAAGTCAAGACTTCCTAATTGATCTAAAAACGTAACGGCAGATGAAGTTTCAACCATCACAGTTTTGATAGGCAAGTCTTTTTTATCAAATGAAATTGTATTTCCAGAAGATTTTATCGTGATTGTTTGGTTGTTTTCTTCGATAGAAATATTTTTTGCAAACTGAAAAGTTGTATTTTCTTGTTCAGTTTTAACAGCTTCTTTTGACTGTTTACAACTACTAATGGCAAGAAGAACGAATGAGGTTAGAATAAATTTTTTTATCATTTGGATTGAATTTAGAGGAAGCAAGTTAAGAATTCTGTTAAAATCTTAAAAAAAATATTTTTGTAAGCAATTGATTCGTTGTAAATTAAATTATTGTTAAAAATTTTTCTCGAAAAGCTTAGGTTTTTACGATAAAAGAGCTGTATATTTGCATTCGAAAATAAGGGAAAATACTTTCAATTATTTCAAACGGCCGAGTGGCGCAACTGAATAGCGCACTTGATTACGGCTCAAGAGGTTACAGGTTTGAATCCTGTCTCGGTCACAAAAATGCTCAGCGTCAATCGTTGAGCTTTTTTTATGAATGTTAAATTCTATTGTTATCAATAAAAAAGTCCATCTACAAATTGTAAATGGACTTTTTGGATTTTTATTATTTCTTTCTGAAGTAAACTTCAACTGGAACTCCTTCAAAATTGAACTCCTTTCTCAATTGATTTTCGATAAATCGTTTGTAAGGATCTCTAATATATTGTGGCAAGTTACAGAAAAACGCAAATTGAGGCGTTTTTGTAGGTAACTGCGTTACATATTTGATTTTGATGTATTTTCCTTTTACTGCAGGTGGAGGTGTAATCTCGATAATCGGTAACAAGGTTTCGTTTAATTTACTTGTTTTGATACGACGACTGCGGTTCTCGTAAACTTCGATAAATGTATCAACAGCTTTCAAGACACGTTGTTTTGTAAGAGCCGAGATAAACAACACAGGAACGTCTGTAAAAGGCGCAATACGTTTTAGAATAGCATCTTTGTATTCTTTCATTGTATTGGTTTCTTTTTCCAATAAATCCCATTTGTTGATTAAGATGACCACACCTTTTCGGTTACGTTCTGCTAAATAAAGAATATTCAAATCTTGTGCTTCAATACCACGTTCTGCATCAATTACTAAGACACAAACGTCGCATTCTTCGATTGCACGAACCGAACGCATCACAGAATAGAATTCTAAATCTTCGCTTACTTTTCCTTTTTTACGCATTCCGGCAGTGTCTACCAAAACAAATTCGTGTCCAAATTTATTGTACAACGTTTCGATAGAATCACGTGTTGTTCCTGCGATATCCGTTACAATATTACGTTCTTCACCTAATAATGCATTGATTAATGTAGATTTTCCAGCATTTGGACGACCTACGATCGTAATTTTAGGTAAACCTTCGAATGGATCAATGTGTTGTTCTTCTGTAAAACAATCTACCACATCATCCAATAATTCACCTGTTCCACTTCCGCTCATTGCAGCGATTGTGTACATTTTTTCGAATCCTAAGTTATAAAACTCATAAGAATCGTCTAAATTTTTGTTGGTATCGACCTTATTCACAACTAAGAATGTAGGCTTCTTAGTGCGTCTTAAAAGGTTGCCAACTTCCTTATCCATATCCGTTAAACCAACTTGATTGTCTACCATGAACAAAATTACATTTGCTTCATCAATAGCCAATTCAACTTGCTTGCGGATCTCTTCTTCAAAGGTATCATCTGAACCAACGACATACCCTCCGGTATCGATTACGGTAAACTCTTTTCCATTCCAATCAGATTTTCCATAGTGACGGTCACGTGTAACACCAGAAGTGTCATCAACGATAGCTTGTCTTTTTTGGATCATTCTGTTGAAGAACGTAGATTTACCAACGTTTGGTCTTCCTACAATTGCAACTATATTTGACATTCTGCAAAGGTATAATTTTTCGATTTATTTTTTACATTAATTTTTTGATTGATAAAGTATTGTAAATAAAAAAGGTTAGACAAACTCTAACCTTACTCAATTTTTATTTTACAACTTTAAGAAGTTCTTTTTCGGCAACCACTTTTCTAAGTCCGGAACTTGAGAAACGGTGGTCTCTTGAATTGTAATACAATTCGATTCCTTTTTCTTCACAATATTTACGTCCTGTAAAGTTTTTGTCTTGGTATTCAATACCTAAAATACGCACATCGATTTTGAAAGATCTCAAAACGTCTTCCAAATCTTCTTCTGTTGCATAAGGCACAATTTCGTCAACAAATTTGCAACCTTTTAACTGAATGTAGCGTTCTACAACAGTTTGCGTTGGTTTGTTTTTTTCTGGTCGATCTAATGTTGGATCTGTTTGTAAACCTACAATCAAATAATCGCAATGTTGTTTTGCGTCTTCTAGCATTTTGATATGTCCCGCATGAAGCAAATCAAAAGCACTAAATGTAATTCCGATTTTCATAGTCAATCAGTTTAGTCTTTTATAATTAGTTTTTATTAATCTTCAGATGATCGGTTGTAATCATCTTCAATGCGAATGATGTCTTCCTCACCAAAATACGTACCATGTTGAACTTCGATAAAAATTAATGTTTCATTACCTATGTTCTGAATACGATGTTTTGCTTTTAATGGAATAATAACGACTTCACCCGCTTTGTATTCATATTCTTTATCATCAAGTGTCACCATTGCGGTTCCCTGAACAATTGTCCAAACTTCTGCACGATGATTGTGATATTGGTAAGACAAACGCCCGCCAACATTCACTTCTATTCTCTTCAATTTATATATATCGGTGTCCTCTAATACATAGTAAGAACCCCAAGGTCTATTTCCTATTTCCATGTTTTACGCAATTTACGGAATATTTAGATGCAACTCTAAAATACTCGATGAATAAATTGTTATGTTCATTCAAAAAAAAAACCTCAAACACATGCTTGAGGTTTTATAAATGTGGTGGTGCCTCCAGGAATCGAACCAGGGACACAAGGATTTTCAGTCCTTTGCTCTACCAACTGAGCTAAGGCACCGTCATTTTGGATTGCAAATATAAGAAGGTTTGTTTTATATTTCCAAAATTATTTTTAAATATTTTCTATTAATTTTTTAAGGAATTGATTTTTATTCATTTATTTTTATAAAAATTACGAATTGGTAACAAATGGAATGGTCAATCACACTTTTGCACATCTGGAATTTTATCAAAGAATGGTATTGGGTTCCGCTTACCGTCCTTTATATAATGGTGATTGTTACTATTTTGATCGAAAATCGAAACCCTACCAAAACAATTGCATGGATATTAGTGATTGTATTTCTACCATTTATCGGAATAATTCTTTATTTTTTCTTTGGACAAAAATTTAAAAAAGATGAGTTTTTTAAACGAATAGATAAGAATCATCAAAAAATCATCAACGAGAAATGGGCAAAAATGGATCAATTTGTTCAAGATGATTTAGATAAAGTAAATATAAGAATAGGTTCGTTGTCACAGGTTTATCGTTATTTAAACAATGCAAGAGTTGCTTATCCTGCAACAAATAATAAAGTAAAGTTGTTGACAAATGGAGAAGAAAAATTCCCTCTTTTTTTGGAAGCTTTACGTGAAGCGAAAGATCATATTCATCTCGAATATTATATTTTTGATGAAGATCATATCGGAAATGAAATCATTGATATTCTGATTGAAAAAGCTAAAAATGGTGTAGAAGTTCGTGTTACTGCGGATGATTTTGGCTCGCCGAAACTAAATAAACATCAATCAAGATTTGATGGAACAGGTGTGGAATTTCAAACATTTTTACCTGTTCGATTTTCGTCTTTGGCGAATTCTAATTACCGTAATCACCGCAAAATTTTGATTGTTGATGGCAAAAAAGCATTTGTAGGCGGAATTAACATTAGTGATAAATACATCAATCAAAATAGTGTAATAAGCCCAAATAATAAGGTTTATTGGCGTGATACTTCTGTGATGATTGAAGGAGATTCTATCAATAGTTTGCAATTGCATTTTTATTTAAATTGGATGATGACGGAAGGCAAAAAGTATAATATTTCTGATCCAAAATATTTTTATTCATCTCAAGAAAATAACGATTTATCAACAGTTAGTTTTGGACTCTCTTCACCAGGAAGTGATTTACATTCGGCTATGGAAGCGATGGTTTTGGCAATTACTTTGGCGAAAAAGAAAGTGCAATTGTGCACGCCATATTTTATACCAAGTGACGAATTTAAAACAGCGATGATGATTGCTGTTTCGAGCGGAGTAGAAGTGGAGTTGATTATACCTAAAAAAGGCGATTCTATTGTAGTGCAACAAGCGTCATTATCATTCCTAAAACCTTTGATGAAGCGGGGTGTAAAAGTTTATTTATACGAAAAAGGATTTATTCACGCCAAAACAATAACGGTTGATGATAAATTGGCTTTTATTGGAACAGTGAATTTAGATTATCGTAGTTTTATGATTAATTTCGAGATTACTTCGGTGATTGAAAACACGACGTTATTGCAACAAATGAGTGCTCAATTTGATATAGATAAAGAGGATTCAGAATTATTAACTCTTGAAAAATGGGAAAATAGACCTTGGTATTACCGTGCATTTGCATCAATTTGTAGATTGTTAGCACCGATATTGTAAATATTTATTACATTCGATTTTAGATCAAGGTAATATGAAAAAGCTATCTTTATTAACAATTGGAAAAATTGCTATAGGTGCAGTTCTAGCTTATGGTTTTCTAAATTTTATAGATCAACCAGATGTTATGATTGAATCTTTTAAAACTGGATTTTTAGAAGGAATCTTAGGAAAATAAAACAAAAACCTCCACTTCAATTAAAGTAGAGGTTTTTGTTTTTTATTGATTTTTAAAATCTTCGATTTCTTTTCTAATTTCTTCGTATCGACTTCTCAAATCGTCCGAAATATTATTCGGGATATCTTTAATTTTCTTCAATTGTAATGAAATAAAAATCGCAAATAATCCGGTAGAAATAACTGCTAATCCTAGCCATGCAACAGCTGTTAAACCTGCTAATTGTGGAGATGATAATAAAATAAGCGAAATGATTAATCCAATAATAGCTAAGAACAGAGAAATTCCCCAATCTTTTACGCCATAATTTTTTAGGTCGAAAGCATAACTAATTCCAGAAATTGAGCGGAATAAAATTAAAAATCCAACATAATAAGCAAAAACTTCTAAACTTAGAATTGGATTTACAACTAACATAAATCCAACAATAGTTGTAATAATTCCATATGTCAATGTCCAGCCCCAACTATCAATTTCATCTTTGTTCGAAATGGAAAAGATAATTTCTGAAATTCCTGAAAATAAAAACGAAACTGCAAAGAAGACTGAAAGTGCTACATATGATGCAGTAGGAAATGCAAAACAATAAATTCCTAATCCAACAAATAGTAATCCTATGATAAGTAAAATCCACCAATATTTGATAGAATTTTTAATTGATTTGTAAAAAGTACGTGCCATTTTGAAAATTGATATTTTAAATTATGCTCTTAAATTTAAGAAATTTTATAATTAAAAGCATTCTTTTTTGAGTAATTTATAATGAAATTAGATTTCTTAAAATTCAGGATTTATTTCATGCCAGAATAAAATTAAAATACCCTTAACTTTGAAGTTCGCTTAAAAATCAACGAAAATGAAGTATGGAATAGAGGCGGCTTCTATCTACGTTCCGCATATATATTTACCAATAAAAGATTTAGCAATTCAGCGTAATATTGATCCTGATAAACTTGAAATTGGTTTAGGTTTAAAGAGAATGTCAGTTTTAGATGTTCACGAAGATACAGCAACTATTGCTGCGAATGCTTTGTTGAAATTGATTACAGATTTTAATGTTAATCCAAACGAAATCGGACGAATTTATTTAGGAACAGAAAGTGCTTTGGATGGAGCAAAACCAACCGCAACTTATGCAGTACAATTGGTAGAATCTGTTTTGGCAAATCAATTTGGAGAACGACCTTTTAGACATACAGATGTTGTGGATATGACGTTTGCGTGCGTGGGTGGAGTAGATGCGATGCACAATTCTATCGATTATGTTCGTGTAAATCCAGCTAAAAAAGCAATTGTAATTGCAGCCGATTATGCAAAATATGGTTTAGAATCGACGGGAGAATATACGCAAGGTGCTGGTGCAGTAGCGATGTTAATCTCGAATCAACCAGATTTGATTGCGTTTGATAACAATTGGGGAATTGGAATGGAATCTGTTTTTGATTTCTTTAAACCACATCAATCAACTTCTGATGAAGCGATTTTGAATGCTTTAGGAACAACAAAATCTGAAATCGAAATCTTTTCTGATGAACCCGTTTTTGAAGGGCAATATTCTAACGAATGTTATAAAAACAGAGTTAGAGAAGCTTATTTCAACTTTAAAGATGAGGCTAAAATAGAAGGTAAATTGTACGAAAGTTGGCGATATATTGCTTTTCACTTGCCTTATGCATTTCAAGGAAAAAGAATGTTTTCGGATGTTTTTGCATTAGAAAATGATCAAGATAATTCGAATGATAACTTGAAAGTTGTTTCAAAATCGGATGAATATAAAGCCTTAATCAAAGAAAAAGTAGAACCAACTCAACGTGCTTCTTCTGAGATCGGAAATATGTACACAGCTTCAGTTTTTACAGCATTTTTATCGGCTCTACAAGTAAGCGCAGATAGCAATGAAGAATTAAATGGAAAAACAGTTGGTTTTATTGCGTATGGTTCTGGATCTAAATCGAAAGTTTTTCAAGGACAAATTGGTGAAGGTTGGAAGAATGTGATGAATAAAATGGATTTGTTCACTTATTTAAATAAAAGAGAAGCAATTTCTTTTGAACAATACCAAGATTTACACAATAAAAATCTGAAAACATCTATTAATGATTCGAAAGGTTTTGCCTTAGATCGCATTGAAACTGAAATTCCAGATTTGAAAGGTGCAAGATATTATACTTACAAAGGATAAAAACATAAAAAAATCGCTCATTTGAGCGATTTTTTTTATACTATTTTCTGCTTCCATTTCCCTCGTTTAAAGAGAATAAATGCTAAAATTGCAATAAACGTTTCCGAAACAGGAATTGCAATAAATACGCCTTCTTCTTTCAAATTGAAATGATAAGAAAGTACATAAGCTAACGGAATTTGAAATAACCAAAATCCAACAAAATTGATAATCGTTGGCGTCATTGTATCGCCTGCTCCATTAAAAGCATTCATCATTACCATTCCAATTCCGTATAATAAAAAACCAGTTGCCAAAATATACATTCCTTCTTTTGCAACGATTTTGATATGTTCTTCTGTTGTAAAAATTGAGACTAAATAATTGCTTAATCCATAGAAAATAACACTTACAATCAACATGTAAATGATGTTAAATTTCATGGTCATAAGGACTGATTTTTCTGCTTTTTCGGGATCTTTATTTCCTAAGTTTTGACCAACTAAAGTTGCCGCAGCATTGCTCAATCCCCAAGCAGGTAACATAAAAAACATCATCAGTCGTAAAGCTGTTTGATAACCAGATGAGGCAATTTCTCCACCAGATTGAGCAACAATTCGCGCAAGAATAATCCAACTACAACTAGCAATAATGTATTGTACAATAGCTGGTACTGCAATTTTTACAATATTGATAATTAGTTTAGATTTTGGAACGAAATAACTCCATTTGATTTGAATTAATGAATCTTTTTTCGTTAAACCATACAATTGATAAACCACACCACCACTTCTACCAATTGCAGTAGCTAAGGCTGCTCCTTCTAATCCCATTTCAGGAAAAAAGAACCATCCGCGAACAAGAATTGGACACAAAATAATATTGATTCCGTTAGCTAACCACAAACTTTTCATCGCAATTGCTGCATTTCCAGCTCCGCGAAAAATTCCGTTAATCAAGAATAATAACACAATTGATAAACAACTTGCCATCATTATTTTAGTGAAATTCTTCCCGTATTCTGCGGCTTGTTCGGTTGATCCCATCCAAATCAATAAATCTTTGGAGAATATAAATCCGAAAATACTCAACAGAATTGTAATGATTATCGATAATAAAATTGCTTGCGAAGCACTTTCCGAAGCTTTTTCGGGTTTCTTTTCACCAATTCTTCGTGCAATAATGGCAGTTGCAGCCATACTTATTCCTATTGAAATCGAATAAACAATTGTTAATAAAGATTCTGTAAGACCAACGGTTTGTATGGCGAAAGCGCTTTCTTTTAAATGTCCTACAAAATATAAATCGACCAATGCAAAGACAGATTCCATCACCATTTCGAACATCATCGGAATTGCTAATAGAAAGACTGATTTTTTGATTGGTAACGCGGTTAAATCTAAGTTTTCGCTTGAAAAAGATTGTTTAATTAACGAAAAAATAGACCCAATTTTGGCTGTTAAAGACTTTTCTACAGTCATTTTTTTGGTTTTAAAAAAATTAAAAATACTTGATAAATTTTTAAATCAAAATGAATTTAACGTTAAGTTGCCGCGAAGTTGTAAGTATTCATTTCAATTAAAATCTGAGAGGATTTTGCCCAAAAATAAATCATTTTTTTCAATACCAATTTATCTTTTTGATTTTATTATCTTTACCAAAATAGCTATACTAAGAAGAAATGAAAAAAACTGCTTTTATTTTATTTAATGTTGCCCTTATGGTAGGAGTGAATGCACAGAGTTATAAGAAAAAGTATCCAGATACAAAAAAAATTGATCATGTTGATACGTATTTTGGAGAGAATGTACAAGATCCATATCGTTGGTTGGAAGACGATTTGTCTGAGGATACTAAGAAATGGGTAATCGAACAAAATAAAGCAACTTATGCTTATTTGAATGAGATTCCTTTACGCACGCAATTGAAAAAATCGTTGACAGATATCTGGAATTACGAGAAAATTTCGACTCCTTTTAAAGAAGGAGATTATACGTATTACTACAAAAATGATGGTTTACAACAACACTCAGTTTTGTACCGTAAATTAGGTGAAAACGGAACGGAAGAAGTTTTTTTAGATCCGAATAAATTCTCGAAAGATGGTTCTGTTTCGTTGGCTGATGTTAGCTTTTCTAAAGATGGAAGCTTAGTTGCCTATTCTATTTCAGAAGGTGGATCGGACTGGAGAAAAGTAATTGTTTTGAATGCAAAAGATAAAACACAAGTTGGAGAAACATTGATTGATGTTAAATTCTCTGGAACAGCTTGGAAAGGAAACGACGGTTTCTACTATTCGTCTTATGATAAACCAAAAGGATCTGAATTATCTGAGAAAACAGATCAACACAAATTATATTACCACAAATTAGGAACAGCTCAGAAAAAAGATCAATTGATTTTTGGAGGAGCAGAAACACCTCGCCGCTATGTTGGTGCTTATTTGACAGATGATGAACGTTTCTTAATCATATCTGCAGCCAATACAACAACAGGAAATGAGTTGTATTATCAGGATTTGTCTCAAGCAAATAGCCCAATCAAAACGATTGTGAACAACTTTGATACAAATACTTCTGTTATTGATAATGATGGAGAGACTTTCTACATTTTTACGAATAACAAAGCACCTAATAACAAGGTTGTAAAAGCTACAATCTCAGATTTGAGCGAAGCTGCTTGGCAAACCGTTATTCCAGAAACTGAAAATGTATTATCTGTTTCTACAGGAGGAGGTTATTTATTTGCTAAATACTTAAAAGATGCAATTTCGGTTGTAGAGCAATACAAATATGATGGATCAAAAGTTCGTCAAATTACATTGCCTGGAGTTGGTTCTGCATCAGGATTTGGAGGGAAAAAATCAGAGAAAGAAATCTATTTCGGATTTTCAAATTATATCACACCTTCTACAAGTTACAAGTACAATGTAGAATCAGGTTCTTCAGATGTTTACATTAAACCAAATGTGAAATTTAATTCAGATGATTACATTTCTGAACAAGTTTTTTATACGTCAAAAGATGGGACAAAAGTTCCGATGATTATTACGTATAAAAAAGGATTGAAGAAAAATGGTAAAAATCCTACAATTGTTTATGGATACGGCGGATTCAATATTAGTTTAACACCAGGATTTAGTCCAGCAACTGCTGCTTGGATTGAAAATGGTGGAGTTTACGCTGTTCCAAACCTACGTGGAGGTGGAGAATATGGTAAAAAATGGCACGATGGAGGGCGTCAATTCAATAAATTAAATGTTTTTAATGATTTCATTGCTGCTGCAGAATATTTACAGAAAAACAATTACACTTCACCAGATTTTACTGCATTATCAGGAGGATCTAACGGAGGATTATTAGTTGGAGCAACAGAAACAATTAATCCAAAAATAGCAAAAGTAGCATTGCCTGCAGTTGGTGTTTTAGATATGTTACGTTATCATACATTTACTGCTGGTGCAGGTTGGGGTTATGATTATGGAACAGCTGATGATAGCAAAGAAATGTTCGAGTATTTGAAAGGATATTCACCAGTTCACAACGTAAAAGAAGGAACATGTTATCCTGCTACATTAGTCACAACAGGAGATCATGATGATCGTGTAGTTCCTGCACATTCTTACAAGTTTGCGGCAAATTTACAAGCGAAACAAGCGTGTGATAATCCAGTTTTAATCAGAATTGAAACAAAAGCTGGTCACGGAGCAGGTCGTTCGACAGAAGTTGTGATCAATGAAACAGCTGATAAATATGCCTTCACTTTGTGGAACATGGGAATCAAAAAATTGAAATAATTATAATTTAATTCATTCAAAACCATCTGATTATTCAGGTAGATTTTTTAATTTTATAGGGTTAAAAATTTTAAAAATAATGAACACAAAAACATACGCAGCGTTCAATGAAACTGATCCATTAGCGCCACACACAATAGAACGTAGACATTTACAGGCGAAAGATATTTTTATCGATATCGAGTATTGCGGGGTTTGTCACAGCGATATTCACACTGCGAAAGGAGATTGGGGAAAACCAAATTATCCGGTTGTTCCTGGACACGAAATCATTGGTCGAGTAAAAGAAGTTGGTTCTGAAGTGACAAAATTCAAAGTTGGAGATTTGGTTGGAGTAGGTTGTATGGTCGAATCTTGTCAACATTGTCATTCTTGCGACGAAGGTTTGGAGCAGTATTGTGAAAATGGTTTTACGGGAACGTATAATTCTAAAAACTCGAAACATGGCGGAATCACTTACGGTGGTTATTCAGAAAATATTGTGGTAGAAGAAGATTTTGTGCTTCACGTACCTGAAAGTATCGATGTAAAAGCTGCTGCGCCATTGTTGTGTGCGGGAATTACAACTTGGTCTCCTTTGCGTCATTGGAATGTAAAAGCGGGCGATAAAGTTGGTGTAATCGGTCTTGGAGGTTTGGGACATATGGGTGTTAAATTTGCAAAAGCAATGGGTGCACATGTGGTAATGATTACAACTTCTGAATCTAAAGGTGAAGATGCAAAGAAACTTGGAGCTGATGAGGTTTTAATTTCGAAAGATGCAACACAAATGAAAGCGCATGCAAATTCATTTGATTTTTTATTGAATACAATTCCTGTAAAACACGATGTTAATCCATATTTACAATTATTAAAATTAGATAAAACAATGTGTATGGTTGGAGCTATCGAGCCTTTAGATGCTGTTCACGGAGGTTTATTGATTATGAAACGTCGTAATTTAGCAGGATCTTTAATTGGAGGAATCAAGGAAACACAAGAAATGTTAGATTTTTGTGGAGAACATAATATTGTGTCTGATGTCGAAATGATCGATATTCAAAACATTAATGAAGCTTACGAGCGAATGATGAAATCTGATGTGAAGTACCGTTTTGTGATTGATATTAAATCATTGAAAGAATCTTAATCTTAGATATAGAAACAAAAAAATCCGCTTAACGAGCGGATTTTTTTTTGAGTTTTTAAGTTCTATTTCGCAACAGAATCTTTTGTTGTTCCTGCTGGATTTACAGTTTTCGAAGAATCTACCGTAACTCCTTCTACAGAATCTGCCGAAGGAATTTCTGCTTTTTCAACATTTACAGAATCTTCAATAACTGTTGTTGGTTCTCCTACACTTGTTGGTTCTTGTTTACAAGAAATTGCTGTGAAAGAAATCGCTGCGAAAGCGAATAACGCTAATTTTTTCATTTGATTTTTTTGTTTAATCTATTCTACAAATTATTTTTTCTCTGTTGTTGTAGTCGTAGTTGTTTCAACTTTTACAGGAGTTTCTTTTACAACTGCCGAATCTTTGATAACAACAGAATCTTTTCCTACAGAGTCAATTTTTACAGAATCTTCGATTGTTGTAATCGTGTCATTTTTTACTTCTGTTTCAGTTTTTGTTTCTTTCGATCCAAATAAATTACAAGATGTTAAACCAAATGCAGTTCCGATTACTCCTAATACGATTACGTTTAATGCTAATTTTTTCATAACTTTAATTTTTTAAATGTTTAATTTATTTTTTGTTTTTGTTGATTTTTTCAATCATTTTGTTGAACCAAAGTTAAGCTGATATCAAAGTTTTTCGAAGCAAAATAGTTGTAAGATGATTGTAATCCAATCATTGAATATTCAACAAATGTTTTACAACAAAAGAAATCATTTAACAACGCATTAATAAAGAAATACAACTCAACATATCAAAAAAATTATTTTATTTGTAGTTGTATTAAAAGACAATTTGTAAAATCGAAATTATTTTACAAAATACTGAAAACCAATTTTATAAATTTTATTTTTTGAGCAAATTTACAGATATAGAAATTTTCGAAATTCTGAAAAAAACGATTTCAAATCGATTTTTGGAAGAAAATTCTGCTCAATCCGAAAATATCTCCGATTGGAAGGGGCAAGAAATTACATCTTTCCAAGACGATTTATTCAATAAAACCAGATCTACCGTTAGCGAAAAGTGGTTTTATACGTATTTTAAGTCAGATTTTCAGAAGCTTCCGCGTATTGATATGCTCAATCTTTTGGCGCAATATTGTGGATATAAAAATTGGGCACACTTTCTTAATGTTCAGAAAATAGAACATTTTGGTCCAAATAAAGCTGAAGAATCGACGATTGAAGCAAAAGAAAACGAAAATTTTTCATCAGAACATATAACTCCAGAAGAATCTGAAATAGAGATTCAAGCAGAAGTTAAACCATCAACAGAAAAAGAAATAATTCCTGCAAAAGAGGAAGCTGTTAAAATAAAACCCAAGCTAAAATTGATTTCGATAATAGCAGCTGCTGTTGTTTTGTTGAGCGGAATTGGAGCAACTATTTATTATTCAATTTTTGGTCAGCGCGAGTACGAATTTTGTTTTGTAGACTCGGATAGACAAGCTGCAATTACCAATTCTGTTGAGGTTACAATTATTAGAGATGGTTTTACACCACTTTATTTATCGACCAAAACAGGTTGTATCAAATTTGAATCGCAAAAAGATACAATCAAGATGTTTGTGAGTTCACCTTACTATAAACAAGATACGTTTAGGGTTAATTTGCATCAATATAATCAGCCAGAAATGCTTTTGTTAGAGCCAGATGATTATAAGATTATGCTGTATTATTATTCGAATTCAGCAAAAGATTTGAAACAACGAATTTCTAAGCTAAATCAAATGATTGCGGATGATGCGTTGATTTATCAAGTCTATGACAATGATTTTTTTGGTGTAGAGATTCTTTCGAAACAACAATATATCAATTTAGTTACTATGCCTACGACGTCGTTAAAGAATTTTTCTTTGATCGAATCGGAAAGGAAAAATGGAAAAATTGTGAAATTAAAATTTAAAATCCAGCAAGATGAGAACGATAAGTAAAATAGTTCAGTTTAGCATGATATTGCTGATGAGTTTTTGGATGATATTTTCGTGCAAAGACGATAAATATAAAGGAGATTACAACCCAGAAGCGATAAAAGGTTACAAAAACGAGGCATCGACAGTAAGTAGTAAAATGGATTCGGTAGAAGCTGTAAATTTTATTGCAAAGCAGAAATTGCGCGAGTTTTTTGAGCTTTCGGCGTTGGCATCTAACACCAATGATACGGTTGTTGATAGCTTGTTGAGAGATCAATTGTTGTCTTATTTTCCTAAAAAAGATACGACCGAAATATTTTCGTTATTGAGAGAACTTCGTTCGAAAAAAGTTACATTTACTTCCGTTTCTAAATTTGCAATTTTACCAAAAGATTCGATTACACCAGACTCTATCAAGCGAATTGCATATACAATTAATTATTTCAATTCGGATAAAAAGTTAATCGAAACCAATAATCATGTTGGTGTATTTGTGCTAAAACAAGAGCCGATCAAATTTCAACGAGAGTTTAAATTCTATTTCAGAACGTTAAATGAAAAACAAGACTCAATTCAGAAGGATTCAATTTCGTCTGGAGTAATACAAAAATCAAGAGGAAAATCGCCGAAATAAGCGTCTTCAATATATTCAATAGGTCTAAAATAAGTTAGACCTATTTTTTTTGAATTAGGTTTACATTTTGCCAAAAACTTATCATAATATCCGCCACCGTATCCGACGCGATTTCCTTTTTTATCGGCAACGAACATTGGAATAAAAATAACATCAATCGCTTTTGAATCAATTTCCGAATACTGAGTGGGTTCTGGAATTTGAAGTGAATTTAAAATCGTTTCGAAACCTTTTTCTACTTTACAATTAATCATATCATCGCCAACAACCAATGGTAAAACCACCTCTTTTTGCTGTTGAAATAGCCAATTTATGATCGGATAAGTATTGATTTCGTTGTTTTTTTCGATAGGTAAGAAAATATGAAAAGTCTGATCTGTAGAAAAATCCAATTGTTTGATGTGTTCAAAAATTTGCTCACTGAAACTATTCACTTCTTCTTTGGTGAATGATTTTCTTAACGTTCGGTAATATTTTCTAGCTTCAGACTTTGTCATTTCTTCGTAGTTTGATACGAAGTTAAGATCTTACTCAATAATATTATAATTTAAAGAAGTTTTTGTTTTGAGTTTATCCATTTGTTTTTTACTCGAAAAAGCATTTTTCAAAAGTTCTTTTGATAGACCTATTTTTTTAGAGAAATCGTTAAAAGTATCCTTTTTGTAATCAAATTCATCTTTCCACGTATAACCAGGTCGTATGTAACAATAGGTATAATTATAAACTAAACTTTCTACGTTTGTTGCGTTTACTAATTCATCGTAAGTTGAAGTTGCTAATAAAGTCATTTCTCTATTCTTTGATTCAGTTTTAATTTCTCTCAAAACCGAATCATAGCTATCTTTCAGGCTCGAAATATCTGTATCTTGATATTCGGTATCACCCATGCTTTTCATTGGACGAATTTGGAGAATATTTGGTTCATATTGTCCATACATCGCAAAGAAATCCATCAATTCCAAGAAATTATCTTTATTGAACGTATAATTGATTCTTAAAATAAGATTCGGATTATTTTTCTTTTCTTCATAAATTGCTTGTAAAGCTTCGTGAAATTTATCGAAAGAAGCTTTTCCCATAAAGTTTTCGTAAGCTTCTTGATGTACACCATGCAACGAAATAGTGAATTCATTCAATCCATTATCCACAAGTTCTTTTACCTTTTCTTTGGTTAACAAATTTGCATTCGTTGTAAGCGATATATAAGGAACCTTATGTGCTTTTCCTAACGAAACAATTTGCGCTAGATCTTTATACAAAGTAGGTTCTGTACCGCAACCAATTTGCAGTTTAAGAGCTCTGCCAAACATTTTATCAGCTAAAATTGATAAATCTTCTTTTGGAAAAATACCTTTAGTTTTCTTTACATAATTTTCATCTGTAAAATAACACATTTTGCAACGTAAATTACAAGCCATCACAGGATCAAAATTGACAGCAATATATCTTTGATTTGTTTTATGCAAAAGATACATTCCTAAAAATTTTATCCGATGATTTTTAATTAACCAATTTAATTTTAAAAGCTTATAAACGTTCATATCTTAATAGTGTAATTTGATTCTTACAAATATACTTTAAAACGAACGCGATGAAGAATTATTTCTTTTTCTTTGAAAGAACTTAATTGTAATTATTTTAAGAAAAATACGACAAAAATAAAACAAACGATTGCCATAAAAAGCAATAAGTTTATTGGTTTTACTTTCATTTTACTAAATATAGACTTTTTGTAAGTTTTGTGAATTCTTTTCGGTTTAGACATTTTCAATTTCATTACTAATTCTACAATATAGATGCAAATTTCTTAAAAAGGTTGCTTGTAAAAAAGTTAAAAAACACAACTAACAAGTATACTTCTGTGTCTCAATTAAATAAAAAATGTTTAAAAAATGCTTTCAGATTCTGAAAGCATTTTTTAAAGTTATCAACCAAACTTTTTCATTCTTTTTGCAGCCTCGTCCAACCAAGGTTGATAATTGCAATGTTTTTGTATTGCTTGATAAATTCCGTTGCTATTCGGATCTTTTGGATCAAGTTCATAGATTAATGAATTAATAAATCCGTTTTTTATCGATTGACTTTTGATGTTTTCCAATAAAGTATCTGGGGAAAGACCTTGATATAATTTTTCTTGTAAGTTTGTTAAGACAATATTACGGTAACTCTGATACGTTCTATAATCCTCGTCATTATCTAAATCAATTTTGTCTAATTCTGTCAAAAAATTAACGGGTAATTGTTGTGAAGCAGGATTGTAGTAAGTGTACGAATCCTTGTATATGTACAACAAATTGATAAAATCGTAATTTAAATTCGTTTTTTCTGTTTTGATGAATGAAGAATTAACTTCTAATTTTTCTAAATTTTCGAAAACTTTTTGATGAAACTTTTTGATTTGATTTTTGAAATCTGTCGGAGCAAGTTTAAATAATTCGGTATGTTCAGTTAAGAATTTATCCGTTTTAAAACTTTTGTCAACCAAATAATTGTTTCGATTTTTTCCTATTCCAGAGAATTTGAAATTATTCTCCAAATGTTTTAAATCTGTATTTAGAATCAAACTATCACCTGGAATCAAATAAATTGTAAACTCTTCGCGCTCGATAGAAAGTGTTTTGTAGCCTTCGTCAACTAACTGAAGAGTATCCGAAAAGTTTCCATCAAAATCTAAAGCAAAAGCTTTTTCACGATTATTCAATAATAGGTAAATGCTATCTGTTTGCGCATTCGCAATTCGTCCACTAAAGTAGACAAGTTCACCTTTTTCTTTTTTAGGTGAACAACTGTAAATTGTAATTAAAAGTAGTAGGAGAAATCTCCACAACGTCTTCATTTTCATTTTTCTCTCTGCCTCACAAAAGTAGAAAATTATTCTTCGTTTTGATGAATTTCGAAGTAAGAATCTATCTTAAAATTTTCTGGTTTATTTGCTGCCGCAACCGCTAATTTATCAGCTTCTTCGTTCCAATGATGTCCAGCATGACCTTTTATCCATTGAAATTTTACACGATGAATTTTATAAACTTCTAAAAATCTTTTCCACAAATCAGCATTCTTCTTTCCTTTGAAATTCTTTTGCACCCAACCAAAAACCCAACGTTTTTCCACAGCATCTACCACATATTTAGAATCCGTCACAATGGTAATTTCAGTATTAGTAAACTTTAGCGTTTCCAAAGCCGTAATAACTGCTAACAATTCCATTCGGTTATTCGTTGTTAGTCGAAAACCTTGAGAAATTTCTTTTTTGACTTTTTTCTCGGTTTCCAACAAAATACAACCAAATCCTCCTGGACCAGGATTTCCCAACGACGAACCGTCTGTATATGCTACAATCGCCATGTTTTATGGTTTGTAATTTAACATTGTATCAATTGTTTGACGTGCAACAAAATGATAATTTGGACGCGCATCTTTGTAAATATTTTTCGCTAAATCTAATTGATTAGATTCTTTTAAAGCTAAATATAAAGGCTCTAAAAATTTACGACGGCCAACATTTACCAAGAATTCTTTCGCATTTGTGTTGACTTTATCGTAATGCATTAAAAATGCTTTTTCGAACCAAGCACATTCAATTTCTGGATTTTTTGAATTTGTAAAATCATAAATCGCATCCAAATAAGCTAAATCTTCTTTTGTGTTTTTAGTTGTATCAATTTGACGAATAAAATGAACCCATTCGTTTGTAGATTTCGTAGAAATCGCCACTTTTTTAGGTGCAACTTTATTTCTTCCGTTTGTAATATCTTGTTGTAACTGTGCTTCTGCTAAATCAAATAATTTTGAAGTCGGTTTTTTCAAATCTTTTGGCCAACCTGTGTTATAAATCCATTCTTGAACAAAAGAATCGTCTCCATTTGTTAAATTAGCTTTCAAATAATCAACAAATTTTTCTGTTGTCATTGTTTGGAATGCATGCGAAGAAAAATATTGATTCAAGAATTTATCAAACTTTTCACGACCATATTTATCTTCTAACATTTTCAAAAATAAATAACCTTTATCGTATGGAACATCAGAAAAAGCATCATCAGGATTTGCTCCTTTCATGTTCACTTTTAATGAAGTATATTTTTCTGGAATATTTTTCATCGACGTTTCCAAATCTTGAAAACCGATTACCGAAATCATATCCGCATAATCTTTTCCTTCTAATTCTTCCATGATTCGACGCTCAAAATAAACTGTAAATCCTTCGTTCACCCAGAAATCATCCCACGTAGAATTCGTTACTAAATTTCCAGACCAAGAATGAGCCAATTCGTGTGCAATCAAATTTGTCATCGAACGATCACCTACAATTGCAGTTGGCGTAGCAAACGTTAAACGCGGATTTTCCATTCCACCAAAAGGAAACGAAGGCGGTAAAACCAATACATCAAATTGTTCCCAAGGATATTTTCCATATAATTTTTCGGCAGCCGTTACCATTTTTCCCATGTCAGCAAATTCCCAAGCAGCAGCTTTCAATAAGCCAGGTTCTGCATAAACTCCCGTTCTGTTATCGATTGGTTGATATTGTACATCACCAACAGCTAAAGCAATCAAATAAGGTGCAATTGGTTGAGGCATTTTGAAGGTATAAACACCTTCGGCATTTTTTTCTTTCGGATTGATCGCACTCATCAAAGGCAACAAATCTTTTGGTGTTTTTACTTTTGCATCATACGTAAGGCGAACACTTGGTGTATCCTGAATCGGAATCCAAGAACGAGTTAAAATTGCTTGTCCTTGAGACAATAAAAACGGATGTTTTTTATCGTGTGTTTGTTGCGGATTTAACCATTGTAAAGCATTTGCATCAGGCGAAGTTTTGTAGAAAACTTTTACAATTGTATCATTTGGCGTAACATCAATGATTAAGGCTTGACCTTTGATCGAATCTTTTTCACCTAATCTGTATGTCGTTTTTTGACCATTCGCTAATAAAACTGAATCAATTGTTAGTTTTTCGGTATCTAAAATCAATTGTTTTGCTTGATTATTTTCGAATGTATAAGCTGCCGAACCTTTGATTTGATGCGTATCGAAATCAGTTTCGATATCCAAACTCAAATGTTTGATGCGAGCTTTATCTAAATCAGCAAAAGTTTGATTGTCTTTTGCTTCAGTTTCTGTGGTAGAAGAGATTTGTTTATTGCAACTAACCGCCGTTAAAGCCGTTCCTAATGCGATATAAACTAAATTTTTCATTGTTCTAAATCTTTTAAAATCATGTTGAAAGCAGCTTCTTTCAAAGCAACTTTATCGTTTTTTACATTCAAATCTTTCGTTTCGAAAGTCTCCAATAGTCGGACTTTTATTTTTCCTGGATAACCTCTAAACCAATTAAACGGAAACATTTTATTAACACCGTGAATCGCCAAAACAGCCAAAGGCGTTTGTGTTTCAATCGCAATGTTAAACGCTCCATCTTTGAAAGGATCCAAATAAATCTTGAATTCTTTGTCGTTTGTAACGCCTCCTTCAGGAAAAATAAAAATACTCAGATTTTTGTCTAACTTTTTCTTTGCTTCGGGATAAACAAGTGCTTTACTACGTGCACTTTTTCGGTCGACAGGGATACAAATTCGTTCGAATATTCGTCCAAAGATAGGGATTTTGAGTAACTCTGCCTTGCCTACAAATACGATTGGATGATGTTTTAGAATCGTCAACATCAACATAATATCCATAATCGAAGTATGATTGGCTATAAAAACATAGTTTTCTTTCGGATCGAGTGGAACAAGTTTTTTGTAATCAATTCTAAATCCAGTTCCGTACAACACAAATTTGCCCCAATATCTGATTAACGGATAAATATATGGGAATGTTTTTTCGAAACTTGCCAAAGGTAGCACGATAAAAACTCCTATTGTTAGGACATAAATTGCGGCTAAAAATATCATCCAAATGCGCCAAATAAGGACAAAAAAACCTGTGATGTATTTCATTGAGTTGGTTTAGTGGAGTAAAGATATGGAGAAATTGAAAACTAAACTTATGTTCCTATTTTTTCAAAAACTTCAAAATAGCTTCATTTAATATTTTTGGCTGTTCAAAAGGAACATAATGCGTTGAATTTGGAATAATCAATAACTCCGCTTTTGAAATATTTTGTTGAATTTCTTTCGTATAACTCTCTTTTACTTCATCTTTTTCACCAGCAATAACCAATACAGGATTTTGAATTTTATTTAGTTCAGATTTTGTAATATTTGGTTCATTTAACATCAATTCGATTAAGCGTGAATTCGTGTTTTCTGAAGGTTTATTTGCTAAATTTTTCAAACTCCCAATTAGTTCTTCGCTTACTCCATTTGGGTTAAGAACAGCACCAATTGTTACAATTTTATTAATTATTTCAGAATATTGAGCATTGAAAATTAAAGCTGTATTTCCACCATCACTCCAACCAACAAGATTGACTTTCTTTAGATTAAGTTTTTGTATCACTTGAAGTAAATCGTTTGCAAACTCTTCATAAGTGTAAGGTGTATTTGTCAAATCGGTACTTCTCCCTTGTCCGCGTGTATCAAGAGCAATTACTCGATAATGCTTGGCAAAAAATGGAATTTGTTGATAAAAATCTTCTATACTTCCATTATTTCCATGTAGAAATATCAAAGGCTCGCCTTGTCCATATTCTTCATAATAAATCTTCGCATCATTTATATCAATATATTTTCCTGACTTATTTTTTCCATATATCGACTTTTTAGCACTCTCTTTATGTTGATAATATGAAATTAATTCTTTTGTTTTTGTATCAATTTCCTCAGGCTTTTCCTCATTTATAGTCAATTTATCTTTTGAATATAAAACTTCTAAGTTAGCGATAAAAACGCCTGGAGAAGCTTCCCAATTACCTTGACTTTGATATCTAAACAACAAGTCTTTTCCTAAAGATTTCTTGGCAGAAACACCAAAAATAAAATCTTCTTGAGCAAGTTTTTTATAATCAACTAATTGTAGTGTAACAGCGATTTTATCAACATTTTTGTATCGAAATTTATAAGGTGCTAAATCAATTTTTTGCCATCCAGTTGTAGATGTTTTATAAATAATATTTTCGTCTAAAAGCGATTCTGTTGGCAAATCATTTTTAACAGCATAAATATTAACTTTTAAGGTAATTTCTCCGTATTTAGAACTTGGAATAATATGAAAATTGAATGCGTTTAGTTTTGTATTTGGGTAAATTTCAAAAATATTTCCTTGTTCAATTGTTGGTACATTTTCATCAAACATTTTAGAAAAAGTAAGCATTGGACGAGTTTTTTGACCAATAATTTTCTCTTTCATTTTTTCTGTTTTAAGTGTAACTTCTGTCAATGAAATTGATTTTTCATTTAAAATAATAACAGAATTTTGTTGGATTTCTTCTATAGATTTTGAAATTTCATCATAACCTGATGCATCAAAAATTAAGTGACTTTTAGATTGATTTTCTGGAATTTCGATAGAAAATTGACCATTTTCATCTGTGATTGTTCCAACTTCTGAATTTTTTATTCCAATCGAACAGTATGCAATTGGCAAATTATTGCTGTCTTTTACACTTCCTTTTAATTTAATTTGAGCTTGAAGAATTGTACAAATTGTTACGATTAATATAAAAAAATAGTTGCGCATATTTTATTGTTTTGGTTATAAGACGAATTGTTTTTAAAAAGGTTACATGACTAGATTGATAATTATTTCTTAAAATTTTTCTGCTACAACGTTATCGAGACAATATTGATTTTGAGATGAATTTGAAATGATTAAATTTGTTAAGGAAAGAATACTAAAAATATTATGGCTTTAAATACAATCAATCCAACAACTACAAAGGCTTGGAATGCGTTAGAGAAACATTTTCAAACGATTCAGCATACATCAATCAAAGAACTATTTGCTCAAAATGCAAATCGTTTTGAAGAATTTTCGATTCAATATCCCTCATTATTAGTAGATTATTCGAAAAATAGAATTAATGCAGAAACGATTCAACTTTTGGTTGATTTAGCGAAAGAAATGGATGTTGATACTGCAATTCAGCAAATGTTTGAAGGAGATGTAATCAACGTGACAGAAAAAAGAGCTGTTCTGCATACAGCTTTGCGCAATCGCTCTAATGAAGAGGTTTTGGTTGATGGAAAAGATGTAATGCCTCAAATTAATGAGGTGTTAGATCAGATGAAATCTTTTTCGGAAAAAGTAATTTCGGGTGAATGGAAAGGTTTTTCAGGGAAAGAAATTACAGATGTTGTCAACATCGGAATTGGTGGTTCGGATCTTGGACCTGTGATGGTGACAGAAGCGTTGAAACATTATAAAACTCGTTTAAATATTCATTTTGTTTCGAATATTGATGGAACGCATTTAGCAGAAACTTTTAAAGAAATAAATCCTGAAACAACCTTATTTATTGTTGCTTCAAAAACATTTACAACGCAAGAAACGATGACAAATGCTTTTTCTGCGAAAGAATGGTTTTTGAATTCTAACGCAAATGAAGCTGATGTTGCGAAACATTTTGTGGCATTATCGACAAATGCAGAAGGTGTTGCTAATTTCGGAATTGATACGGCAAACATGTTTCAATTTTGGGATTGGGTTGGTGGTCGTTATTCATTGTGGAGTGCGATTGGTTTGAGCATTGCTTTGGCAGTAGGTTTCGAAAATTTCGAAGAATTGTTAGAGGGAGCACATGAAATGGATGTGCATTTCAAAACAGAAACTTTAGATCAAAATATACCAGTAGTTTTGGCGCTTTTAGGAATTTGGTACAACAACTTCTTTGGTGCAGATTCGGTTGCTTTGTTACCTTATGAACAATATTTATCGCGATTTGCAGCATATTTTCAGCAAGGTGATATGGAATCGAATGGTAAATATGTTGGTCGAGATGGGAAAAAAGTGGATTATGAAACGGGACCAATTATTTGGGGAGAACCAGGAACAAATGGTCAGCATGCTTTTTATCAATTAATCCATCAAGGAACAAAATTAATTCCAGCCGATTTTATTGCAGGAGCTAATTCGTTGAATGTTTTAGGCGACCATCATGCAAAATTATTATCAAACTTTTTTGCTCAAACAGAAGCTTTAGCATTTGGAAAAGATGAAGAAACGGTTATTGCTGAATTAGAAAAAGCAGGGAAATCGAAGGAAGAAATTGATTTCTTAACTGCTTTCAAAATTTTTGAAGGAAATCGTCCTACAAACTCAATTTTATATGAAGTGTTGACTCCAAAAGTTTTAGGAAATTTAATTGCGATGTACGAACACAAAATTTTTGTGCAAGGAGTTATTTGGAATATTTTCTCTTTTGATCAATGGGGAGTAGAGTTAGGAAAACAATTAGCAAATGTGATTTTACCAGAGTTAGAAAATGATGAGCAAGTTACTTCTCATGATGCTTCTACAAATGGATTAATCAATGCTTATAAATATTGGAGAAAATAATTTATCAATATAATTACTAAAAAATCCGCTCAATGAGCGGATTTTTTTATGAATTTTTGTGACCAGTTTCTTTTAAAAATAAGGTTAGAATAATGGCAATAAATATTCCGATGATCCAAAACCAAATTGCTTGATGATAATGTCCAGTTTTATCTGTAACATTTACAATTTCGTTTCCATATAATTTAGCAAAAACAGGATTAACTAGAGAAGTTACACCAAACGTCAAAAAGTTTTGAACTCCAGTTGCAGAGCCTTTTACATAATCTGGATTAGCTTCTTTGATAACCGAATATGGAATCATTGCGACTCCAGAGAAAAGCCCAAAAATGAAAAATGTAACTTTTATTGGAATTAAATCTGGAAGATAAATGAGTTGTAAAAACATCAAGATCATTCCGATACAACCAAAAAGAATAACAGGTTTTCTTTTTCCTATTTTATCCGTTATATAACCCATTAATGGACATCCAACTACCCAGCCTAGTGACGCCATAGCAGCAGTCATAGCAGCAGTGTGAGCATCAAAACCTAAGTCTAATTTGAAAAAAGGAACAGCCCAAGTCATGGCAAAAATCGTTGTCGGTATAAATAATAATCCAGAAATAATACCAGTTAACCACGAATTTGGATTGCTGAAAATAATTTTGAAAGGTTCAATAAAAGAGGTTTGTTTACTTTTTTCGATCTCTTCTTCAGACGATTTTGGAGTTATGAACAGCATTGCTACAGCTGGAATTATACATAAAACTCCAGCAATTATCCAAAATGTTTTATATCCAAAACCATTTTCTAATAATGGCGCAACCACAAATTGTCCTGCCGCTCCACCAAGCATTCCTATACATTGAGAGAAGCCTATTGCTGTTGCTAAAGATTTTGATGAGAATCCTTTGGTTGCTAAATAGACACAACCAGGAAAAGCAAATGCGCTACCCGCTCCTTGTAATAATCTGCCTGTTGTTCCAGCAAATTGGGAGGAAGCGATAAATAAAATACATCCTATTCCGAGTATAAAACACCCTGCAAACATCGAATATCTTGCACCAAATTTGTCTAAACATATTCCAGCAATTAAAGCGAATATCGAATAAGTGTAATAATATGTTCCAATAAGAGAAACTAAATTTTCTTTAGAAATGTTGTAATTCTGAGCCAAATCTGTGATCATTAATGAAGGTGCAGAACGAGTTGCGTAATCAATGAAATAGAAGATTAAGCCTAAAACCCATGCAATGATGAAAAGTTTTTTACTTGATTGTGTGATAGATGATGATTGATTCATTATAAATCTTTTAAATGTTTATAATTGGATTTAATAGTTTCCATTACCTCATCCATTTTTCCACCTAACATTAGTTTTGCCATAGATTTTGTCATTCCAATCATTTGATCAAGATCTACTTTTGGAGGCATTGCTAAAGCGTTTGGATTTGTAAATACATTTAATAAATACGGTCCATTATGAGCAAAAGCTCTTCCGATTGCATCAGGTAAATCATCGGGATTTTTAACCGATTCGCTTTCTATTCCCATTGCTTTTCCAATCAAAGTAAAGTCAGGATTTTCCATATCTGTTTCATTGTCAGGTAAACCAGCAACTTCCATTTCCAATTTAACCATTCCTAATGTTCTATTATTAAAAATAATAAGTTTAACAGGTAGATTATATTGTTTGATGGTTGCTAAATCTCCTAATAACATCGAAATTCCACCATCACCACACATAGCAATAATTTGTCTATCAGGATATGCCATTTGTGCACCAATCGCTTGAGGCATTGCATTTGCCATAGAGCCATGATTGAAAGATCCTAACATTTTTCGCTCTCCCGTACCCGTTATATAACGTGCTCCCCACACACAACACATTCCTGTATCAACTGTAAAAATGGCATCTTTTGTAGCTAACTCATCTAATAAATAAGCTGCATATTCGGGTTGAATGGCATTTTCTTTTCCTTTTTCATGAACAAATGTCATTTTGCTTTCAAGAACTTTCTTATACATTTCTAATTGACTATCCAAAAAATCTCTGTCTTGCTTAGGTTCTAATAACTCAATTAATTCGTTAATTGTTTCTTTTGCATTTCCGACTAATCCTAAATCAATTTTAGCTCTTCGTCCAAGTTTAGAGCCATCTGAATCAATTTGAATGATTTTTTTATCTGTTGGAATAAAATCTTTATAAGGAAAATCGGTACCAATCAAAATAATTAAATCAGCTTTGTGCATAGCATGATAAGCAGATGGTTGACCAAGTAATCCTGTCATTCCTATTTCATTTGGATTATTGGGTTGAATACTCATTTTCCCTTTGAACGAATATCCAACTGGAGCATGCAAATGACGAGAAAGTTTTATAACTTCTTCATTTGCTTGAGATGCGCCAATTCCACAGAATAAGGTAATATTATTTGCATCATTTATAATAGAAGCAGCTTCTCTTAATTCAGTTTTATTTGGAGTAATAATAGGTTGATTGAAATAGAAATTCGAGGTATAATTACTTTCAACGGCTTCCATTTCTGCAATATCTCCTGGAAGTCCAATAATTGCAACATCTTTTTTTGAAATAGCATGTTGTATAGCTGTTTGTACCATTCTAGGAACTTGTTCTGCTCGAGTAATAATTTGATTATAACAACTACAATCATCAAAAAGTTTAATAGTATTCGTTTCCTGAAAATAATCTGTACCAAATTCTATTGTAGGCAGAGTAGAGGCAATTACAACTAAAGGAGTTCTTGATTTATGCGCTTCATAAACTCCATTGATCAAATGTACATGACCAGGACCAGAGCTTCCAGCGCAACATCCAATCCCATTCAATTCTGATTCGGCAGTAGCAGCTATTGCTCCAGCTTCTTCATGTCTTACATGAACCCAATCAATTTTGTCACTTTGTTTAACTGCAATATTAAAAAAATTGAGACTATCACCAGTTACTGCATAAACACGTTTTATATTCGCTTTTTCTAGTAATTCTACAATTTGATGTGCTACATTCTTTCCCATAATAAAGTATTTTTTTGATTGTGACTAACAAGTTATGAAATTATAGAATGAAAATATTTGGAATAAGTGTTAAATATTTGAACAATAAATTTTTGTAAAATAAAAAAGCCTGTTAAGAAACAGGCTTAAAATTAACACATGAGGACAAAATTTACTCTACTAAATCTTATACGATTAATATAATTCAATATTTGTGCCAATATTATATTTGACATATTAAATATTTAATTTATTTAACCGCTTTTATTTTTCCATTCATTGTTGCAAAATGTCCTGGGAAAGAGCATAAAAAATCATAAGTACCTTCTTCTAAGGTAAATTTGATTTGATCATTTTCTTTACCACCTAACAATTTTGTGTGCGCAATAATTTCTGATTGTAATTCTGTCGGAATATAATCTGTCGCCTTAGCAGAAGCCGCTGTATTTGCAAAAGCAGAAGCATCAGAACCTGGTTTTAACAAAATAAAATTATGTCCCATTGCTTCTTTTGACATTTCACCAGCATTCATTAAGATTAAAGTTACTTCTTCACCAGCTTTTACTGTAAATTCAGTTTTATCGTAGCGCATATCATCACTCGCTTTCAAAACAATATGATTGTTTGTAGCAGGCGTAGCTGTAGAAGTTTCAGCATCTTCTGATGGAGCTGTACTATAATCTATTTCTGGTTGAGTTGTTTCATCTTTCTTAGAACCTCCGCAGCTCATCATCAAAATTGCCGCGAAACTCATCAAAACTATTTTTTTCATTATTTCAATTTTTTGTTTGATATAAAAATAATGAAATCCAGTAACTTAAAAAAGTTTACTCAGTCTAAATAGAACTGATTTTAAACAGATAAATATCTAAGGAATATCCAAATATTTGTGTGTTTGTAAAGAATAACGCCATTTCGGATTTTCTTTTACATATTCCACAATCAATGGAAGATTTTTGTCGCGTTTGCTCCATTCTGTTTGTAAGAAAAGTGTACAATCTTTTCCAACACGAGCAGCTTGTTCTTCAGCAAACTGAAAATCGTGATTATTGAACACAATACATTTCAATTCATTTGCAGCTTCGCAAACTTCGTCTAACGGCAACATTAATTTTTTAGGAGAAAGACAAACCCAATCAATTTCTCCACTCAACGGATAAGCACCCGAAGTTTCAATATGGATTCTTGCACCTTTTTCGTGTAGTTTTTTTGTCAAATAAGTCAAATCCCACATCAAAGGTTCTCCTCCTGTAATAATGATTGTTTTGGCTTGAGAAGTTGCCAAATCCACCAATTCATCAACATTAGTTAAGGGATGCTTTTCAGCATCCCAACTATCTTTTACATCGCACCAATGGCAACCTACATCACAACCTCCTAATCGAATAAAATAAGAAGCCACACCTGTGTACATTCCTTCACCTTGAATTGTGTAAAAATGCTCCATAACAGGCAATAATTTCCCTTCTTGTATCAATTGTTGTTCTTCTGCAGTTGTTGATGCAATGTGTATCATAATTTTATTTTTTGTTGTTGTATGCCAACAATGTGTTTTTTAATAACATAGCGCGTGTCATAGGTCCAACTCCTCCTGGAACTGGCGTTATCCATGATGCTTTTTCTTTTACATTATCAAAATCTACATCACCAGCTAATCTAAATCCTCGTGGATTAGTTTCGTCATCAACGCGTGTAATTCCTACGTCAACGATAACCGCTCCATCTTTTACCATATCAGCTTTTAAGAAACCTGGAACACCTAATGCAGTGATCACAATATCAGCTTCTTTTGTAAATTGTTCTAAATTTTGAGTTTTCGAATGAGTTAATGTAACTGTACTGTTTCCAGGATTTCCGTTTTTACTCATCAAAATACTCATTGGGCGACCAACGATGCGAGAACGACCAATCACAACTGTATGTTTACCAGCTGTATCAATGTTATAACGCTCTAACATTTCCATAATTCCGTAAGGTGTAGCAGGTAAAAATGTTTCCATTTCTAACGCCATTTTCCCAAAATTCATCGGATGAAAACCATCTACATCTTTTTTAGGATCAATTGCATTGATAACCGCTTCTTGATCGATGTGTTTTGGTAATGGCAATTGCACGATAAACCCGTCCAATGTATCATCATTGTTCCATTTTTCAATTTCAGCAATCAAATCTTCTTGAGAAATTGTATCAGGCAAACGTAATTCTGATGACTCGAAACCTACAAAATGACAATCCTTGATTTTATTGTCAACATAGGTCTGAGAAGCACCATTACTTCCTACTAAAATTGCACCCAAATGTGGTACACGAACTCCTTGGTCCTTGTAATTCTGCACCAGCTCCTTGATCTCTTGTTTGATCTCTTTTGCCAGTTTAATACCGTCTAAAATTTGCATTGTTTTGTTGTGTTTGCGCAAAGATACGGACAAATTGGAAAATAAATCATTAAGTTTTGAGTTGATGATTTTCTGATTAAATAGAAAAACCACTTCGTTGTGAAGTGTTTTTAGCATTATTGATATTTTTTCTGCGATTCTTTTAAGTAATTAAAAACTTGTGTTGTGTTCATTTTTTTTAGAATTTATATTAAAAATAAACATGCCAGTTTCGACATTGAAATAATAATCTTTTTCTCCATTTTTCAATTGAAACCATTCCAACAAACCATTTGTAAGATTAACACCAATCCAATTGATTTGTGAAGTTTTCAGATCGAAAATAAAATTATCATTCGGATTATTTGTGGTGATATAATGTGTTTTGTCGTCCAAAACATATAAAACACCACTTCCTTGAAACGCTTTCATTTTTAAGAATTTTGATTGTAGATTTCCAAAGTTATAACGCAAAACTGCTTTAAATTCTACATTTGGAGGAACTTGTGTTAACAAAGCATTTTGTTTCTTTTCGCGTGATTTACTTGACCAAAAAGTTATTCCAAAAATTAAGGCAAATGGTAAAAAACAACAAAGTAATGATGATAGTAATGAGAGAATGTTATCCATAATAGATTGATTTAGGTTGTGTTAAGATACAAAAAAAAGCTGTTAGTTTTCTAACAGCTTTTTTGAAATTTTATAAAGTTTGATTTTATTACAAATTACTCATTTTTTCTTCTACAACTTTTCGTTCTTGTGCAATCAAATGATCTTCTTCTGTCGGAAATTGAAAAATTCCAGAATTGATGCTTTCAATGCGTTTCAAGACTTCGTAAGATGCTTTTGCTTTTACAGCATCTTCTCGATTTATATAAATACGAATCGCTTTCATAAACGTCAAAATATTTTTCTTTTTCAATTCATCTGCCAACAAAAACTGATCGCGTTCTTCGTTTGCTTCCAATAAAGTAGACAAATTATTGTCATCAATTTTGTAATACGATTGTAACATTTGATTGAAAATAATCAAAAAACCTTCATCAGCATTTCCGACTTCTAACGAAATAATTCGAGCCAATGTTTTGTTTAATTCTTGAATATATTTTGAAATAAAATCTTGTTTAATCATCTTAATCTAATTTTTTAGACAACTTTTCGAAAGTTTTCTTCGGATTTTTATCTTCGTATAAAATCTTATGAACAGCATTGATAATTGGCGCTTTTATTTGATATTGCTCATTCATAATCGCCACACCTTTTGTCGCATAGTAACCTTCGGCAACCATATTCATCTCCAAAATAGCAGATTTTACAGTATAACCTTTTCCTATCATATTTCCGAACATACGATTTCGTGAAAAGAATGAATATCCTGTCACCAACAAATCGCCTAAATAAGCCGAATCGTTAATTTTACGTTTCATTGGACTTGCTGTTTTCAAGATATGATTCATTTCTCGAATTGCGTTACTCATCAAAACTGCTTGGAAATTATCTCCATAACCCAAACCATGCGCTATACCTGCTGCAATCGCGTAAATATTTTTCAATACCGCGCCAAATTCAGTTCCGTAAATATCGTTTGAAAGTTTCGTTTTGATAAAATCACATGCCAAACAATCCGCAACAATTTGTGCTTTAGCTTCGTCTTGCGCCGCAATTGTCAAATATGAAAGACGCTCCAAAGCAACTTCCTCAGCGTGACAAGGACCGCTTACAATTCCTAATTGTTCTTCTTTTACATCGAATTTATCGAACAAATATTGCCCAACCAATTGATAATAATCTGGAATAATTCCTTTGATTGATGTCACAACAAATTTATCTGTCAACGGAACAGTTAATTTACTCAAACAATCGGCAACGTAAATAGATGGCACAACCAAAAAGATGATATCCGAATTCATGACAACTTCGTTGATATCCGTTGAAATTTTAAGCTTTTCTGACTTAAATTCGACATCAGTTAAATAATTTGGATTGTGTCTATTTCGCTCCAAATATCCTTTTACGTATTCATCTTTTACCCACCAGTTGAAAGTTTCAAGGTTTTTATTCAGCATTTTTGCAATCGCAGTTGCCCAGCTTCCATTTCCTATTAATCCAACTTTACGATTAGATAACTCTATCATAATATATGTATTGAACAGACAAAGTTAATTAATTTGTAGCTTAGGTATTTTGAATTTTACGAAAAGAAACTCAATTTTGTAAAAATTTTAACGACTTTGTATAAAAAGCTTTTTAGTGAGACCATTATCTATGGTATTGGCTCTATATTGCCGAGGGTAATTATTTTAGCATTGAATTTTTTTATTATCAAGCAAGTTGATAATTCAGATTTTGCAATGTTTTCTCAATTATATTCTGCGGTTTCTTTCCTGAATGTCATTTTAACATTTGGTTTCGAAACAGCCTTTTTCCGCTATGCAACCGAAAAAGGAATGTATCAAAAAGTGTTGAATACAGCTTTTTGGTTTATGGTGATAAGTTCTACTGCGATGCTCGTTTTGGTTTTTCTTTTTTTACAACCTTTGGCAGATTTTGCAAATTATAGCGATCATCCCGAATACTTGTTGTGGTTTGCGTGGATTGCGTTTTTTGATGCAATTTGTGTGATTCCTTTTGCGGTTCTACGTTTTAAAAATCGACCAATATTATATACCGCAATTCGTGTCATTCAGAATGTTTTTCAAGCAGTTTTGACAATTGGTTTGTTGTATTATGTTTCCAAAGATTTTATGCTAAGTCTTGGTTTTGATAATGCAATTTCCTATCCGTTTATTGCGAATTTATTAGCGAGTATTTTAGGTTTTGTATTGTTAATAGGCGTTGTACGTCATGTTCAATTCAAATTTGATCAACCACTTTTCAAGCAAATGTTTTTGTACGGTTATCCGATTATGATTGCTGGTTTAGGATATATCTTGAATGAAAATTTCGATAAATTAGTTCAACGACAATTAATAGATCCTGCAGCAGCGGGTTCTTATGGCGCTTGTTACAAATTAGCAACATTGATGACGCTTTTCGTAACGGCTTTTCGAATGGGAATAGAACCATTTTTCTTTAAAGTTGCTAAAAAAGGAGATGCAAAACAGACGTATGCGAATATTCTGTTCTTTTTCAGTATCATTTGTAATATTGTGATTCTTGGAATTTTAGCAAATATAGATTGGATTAAGAAAATATTTGTTCCAAATTCAACGTATTGGAATGCTTTAGATATTGTACCAATTATTTTAATTGCGAATTTATTTTTCGGAATTTATTACAACCTTTCAACTTGGTACAAAGTTACAGATAGAACAAGTATCGGAACTATAATTTCATTGGTTGGTGGTGCAATCACTATTATTTTGAATGTTTTTTTATTGCCAAAATATGGTTTTATGGTTTCTGCTTGGACAACTTTATTAGCGTATGGTGTAATGATGGTGATTTCGTACATTTGGGGGCAGAAAGTTTATCCAATTCCATATAAGGTGAATAAAATTCTACTTTACATGGGAATTGCAATTGCTCTAGCATGTACAAACTACTATATGCTCGATTCTAATTTGATTATTGGTAATCTGATTCTTATCGTGTACATTGCGTTTATTGCGTTTGCGGAAAAAAACACACTTAAAAAACTAAGAAAATAAAGATGAAAGTAAAAGTTATCAACATCTCGAAACACGCTTTACCAGAATATAAAACAGCTTTATCGGCTGGAATGGACTTAACAGCTAACATTGATGCACCAATCGAATTAAAACCTTTGGAAAGAAGATTAATTCCAACAGGATTGAGCATTGAACTACCAGCAGGTTACGAAGCACAAGTTCGTCCTCGTAGTGGAATGGCATTAAAATATGGTTTAACTTGTTTGAATTCTCCTGGTACAATCGACGCAGATTATCGTGGAGAAATTGGTGTTATTTTAGCGAATGTTTCAAACGAAGCAGTTACAATCAACGATGGTGAGCGAATTGCACAATTAGTAATCGCAAAACATGAAACGGTTGAGTGGGAAGAATCAAACGCTTTAAATGAAACTGAACGCGGAGCTGGAGGTTTCGGAAGTACAGGAAAACAATAAATAATATTTTTTGTTATTCTGAGCCTGTCGAAGAATCTAAAAAAGAATTAATCCAATAATAAAATATCAATCTAACAAAAAATATTTTTAGAAATAAAATGAAAATTATTATCCCAATGGCAGGACGTGGTTCACGTTTACGCCCTCATACATTAACAACACCAAAACCATTAATTCCAATTGCTGGAAAACCAATCGTCCATCGTTTGGTAGAAGATATTGCAAAAGTTTGTTCAGAAAAAATTGACGAAATTGCTTTTGTGATTGGTGATTTTGGAGCTGAGGTTGAAGCTGATTTAATTGCAATTGCAGAAAAATTAGGAGCAAAAGGAACAATTTGTCATCAATTGGAGCCGCTTGGAACAGCACATTCTATTTGGATGGCAAAAGAAGCTTTGGATGGACCAACAGTTGTGGCGTATGCAGACACATTATTCCGTGCAGATTTCAAATTAGATATGGAGTCGGATGGCGTTGTTTGGGTAAAACAAGTTGATAATCCTTCGGCTTTTGGTGTAGTGAAATTGGATGATAATAATGTTATTACAGATTTCGTTGAAAAACCAAAAGAATTTGTTTCTGATTTGGCAATTATTGGGATTTACTTTTTCCGTGATGGGCAAAAGCTATATAAAGAAATTGAATATTTATTGGAAAATGATATTCAAAAAGGTGGAGAATATCAATTGACAGATGCATTAGAAAATATGCGTGCTGCGGGTGATAAATTTACGCTTGGAAAAGTGGACGAATGGATGGATTGTGGTAACAAAGCGGTTACAGTTGATACTAATACACGTGTGTTGAATTTGGACAAAGAAGATTTCAAAACGATTTCGTCTTCTGCAAAAATTGACAATTCATTAATTATTGAACCATGTTTTATTGGAGAAAATGTCGTGATTAAAAATTCGAAAATCGGACCTTTTGTTTCATTAGGAAATGGAACGGTTGTTGAAAACTCGAATATTGATAACAGTTTGATTCAAGAAAATTCAATCATCAGTAATGCAAATCTTACAGATACTATGATCGGAAATAATGCCAAATATTATGATGTTTCGCGAAGTATCAGTTTAGGAGATTATTCAGAATTGGATTTCAAATCACACAAAGCATAAAAATTATGATTAAAAAATTAACGTATATCTTTTGTTTAGGGGTTCTTGCAACAGCTTGTAACACTCAGAAAGCAGCAAAAGTAGATAAAGATAATACAGAAGTTGTTTCGGCTTCTTCAAAAATTATTCAGCAAACCTTGTCAAAAAAATCATCATTCAAAGATTTGACGATTAAGGCAAAAGTAACAGCAGATTTAGAAGAGATTTCTGGAGATGCAAACGCTACAATTGCTGTGAAAAATGGGCAAAAGATATGGGTTAATGCAACAAAATTTGGATTTACAGGTGCTCGCGCATTGATTACGCCTGATGGTTTTTCAGCTTTTGAAAAGTTAGGTGGAACATATTATGAAGGAGATTTTTCTATTGCAAATAAATTATTGAAAGTTGATTTTGTCGATTATCAAAAATTACAAAATTTGATGTTAGGAAAAGTTTTCGTTGATCTAAATCCTACAGATTATACAGCTACTTTTACAGATAATCAATATACGATTACATATAATAAAAATCAAGCAATTTCTATTTCTCCAAAAGAAGGCGAATACATACAAACATATGTTTTTGACAATGGTTTCCGATTGAAAGAAGCACATCTGAAAGATCCAAAACGAAAAATGGAAGTTGATTTGGCTTACGACAATTGGGTAAAAGCTGGAGCAGAGGAATTTCCGAAAAATGTTAAAATTATTATAAAAGAGAAAAAAACGCGTCAAATAGACTTGGAATATAATAGTTTTACGTTTCAGGAAACGAACACACCGTTCTCAATTCCAGATGGGTATAAGAAAAAAGAAATAAAATAATGAAGTTTGTTTTATCAACTGTACTTTTAACGTTGTCATTATCAGTGTTTGCGCAGGTTCCGTACAATAAAGCGAACTTACAAAAACAGAATGCTCAGCTTAAAAAAGAGATTATAAACTTAAACAAACAACTCGAGGTTAATAAGCAAAATTCGAAGTTAAATGTTGATTTTGTGCAGAATTTGACGAAAAAAATTCAGGTACAAACAAAATTAGTTAACAACTTATCGAAAGAAAAACGCTTTATCGAGGACGAAATTTATTTAACTCAATTAGAGATTAATAAACTTTCGCGCGAGTTGGTTGAGCTAAAAAAAGACTACAAACAGGTTTTGGTTCGAGCATATAAGAACAAATCTGTTGAAAATAAATTACTTTTTGTGCTTTCTTCTAAAAGTTTGGGAGAAGCATATCGTCGTATCAAATATTTAGAAAAATATTCGGCTTTTCAATTAGGACAAGCAAATGAAATTATCGGTAAACAAACTGATATTCAGACGAAAAAAGCAAAAAAAGAAAAAGCGAAAGACGAAAAAGAAAAAGTACTTTCTCAGCAAACTTTGTTTAGTCAAAATCTTGAAAAAGAACGATTAACAAAAGAGAAAGCGGTCGAAGAATTCCGTAAAAACGAAGGTGTTATTGCTGCTGAAATTAATGCAAAAGAAGCACAACAACGTCAAATTGATGCACAGATTAAAGCAATTATTGAAGAAGAGATTCGACAAGCAAAGATTCGTGCAGAAAAAGATTTAAAAGATTGGAACGAAGCTAAACGAGGAAATACAATTGCATCTTATAATGAGTATTTAAGAGATAACCCAAAAGGAGATTATGCGAAATCAGCTCGTACAGCTATTTTAAGAATTGAGAATGATGCCAAAGCATGGAATATTGCACGTTCAGCGCATACAAAACAAGCGTATCAATCTTATTTAAATCATCATCCAACAGGAAGTTTCGTATCTACAGCAAAAACAGAAGTTGCTAAATTTGAACAATTAGAACGCGAAGCTGAAGCAGAACGTCAACGTATCATTGCACAACGTAAAGCAGAAGAGGAAGCTCGTTTGAAAGCTCAAAAAGAAGAAGATGCTCGTAAAATTGCAGCAGCTAAAGCTGAAGCTGAGCGTAAAGCGAAGATAGAAGCTGAGCAGAAAGTTGTTGTAAAAGTGCCAGAAAAAGAACGTGTTGTAAAAGTAGATGCAGTAAAACCAGCTGAGACTTTTGCAGAACGTCCAGATTCTGAAGGTATTTCGGGAGAATTCTCATCAAACAAAGGTCGTCTACCTTGGCCTGTTGATAAAGGAACGGTTGTAAGTAGATTTGGAGCTAATTCTCACCCAGTTTTATCTAATATTACAACGCAAAATAGTGGTGTTGATATTTCAACTTATCGTGGAGCACATGCACGTGCTGTTTACGAAGGAACTGTTCAAGCTGTAATGAGTGTATCTGGAAATGGTAAGTCTGTATTGGTAAGACATGGTTCGTATTATTCAGTTTATACAAACTTATCAAGTGTAAGTGTTTCGAAAGGTGATGATGTAAAACGTGGTCAGTCTTTAGGAATTATCTATACAAGTGGAGATGGAGAAACAATCATGAATTTCCAAGTTTGGAGCGGAACAACAAAACAAAATCCTGCTTCTTGGGTAGCGGGAATGTAATAAATTAATTATATATTTGCATTAAAATCAATTCAGTATGGGATTAGGAGGTAAAGAATGGATCGTAATCGTACTTGTTGTGTTATTATTATTCGGAGGAAAGAAAATTCCTGAATTAATGAAAGGATTAGGTTCTGGATTAAACGAATTCAAGAAAGCAACAAAAGATGATAACAAATCAGAAGCTACAGAAAGTACTTCTGACAAAAAAGAAAATTAAAATATATTTTTAATTAGATAATAGAGCATTGTAGTTGCGTATACAATTACAATGCTTTTATTTTATAAACTAAAACAAAACATGAAATTCACAGATAAAGCTTGGTCTATTTTTAATCAAAGTATCAATGATTATCACAAATATGATGATGTAAATCGTCAAATCGAAAATCCATATAGCGAAGAAGATTTAATCGCTCATTTATTGTATAAAAAAAATTGGATTGATACAGTTCAATGGCATTTAGAAGATATTATTCGTGATCCACAAATTGATCCAGTAGAAGCATTAAGCTTAAAACGTTGGATTGATAAATCAAACCAAGAACGTACAGATATGGTAGAATATGTGGATAGCTGGTTTTTACAACAATATGCGAATGTAGAAGTGAAAGCAGATGCAACTTACAATACAGAATCTCCTGCGTGGGCTGTAGACCGTTTTTCTATTTTATCGCTTAAGGTTTATCACATGAAACAAGAGGTAGAACGTGAGGATGCAACACCGGAGCATAAAGCAGCTTGTCAAGTGAAATTAGATGTTTTGAATCAACAACATCAAGATTTATCAACAGCGATTGAAGAATTGTTGGCTGATTTTGAAGCAGGTAAAAAATACATGAAAGTGTATAAACAAATGAAAATGTATAATGACGAGGATTTGAATCCAGTTCTTTATGCAAACAAGAAATAATTTTCAGAAAAATTAATAAAATATAGAAAACTCATCTTTTTTAGATGAGTTTTTTTATTGCGTACAAATATGTTAATTTCATCTAATCAAAATATTAGAATGAAAAAACTGAAATTTATTACTTGCTTTACCTTATAATCAACCTAAAAATTAACACCAGAAGAATTTAAAAAGCTTCAAACTAAAATTTTAGAATAATTATAAAGTTGAAATTACCTCGTATTGAAAAATATGAGGTAATTTTATAATTACTGTAAAATTTCACACATGAAGAAAAATTATTTCAAACCCTTACTTTTAGGAATAAGTTTATTCTCGATTTCGGTTTTTGGTCAACAAGAAAAACCAAAATACGATTATCAAGAAGCTTTCAAACCATTTTTTTATCAGAATAATGCAACAGAAACTCGTTCGGCGAGTGGAAAACCAGGTCATAATTATTGGCAAAATCGTGCAGATTATAATCTGAATGTTAGTTTGAATGAAGAAAAAAATGAAATTTCGGGAACATCTGAAATTACATATACCAACAATAGTTTTGATGATTTAGACTTTTTGTGGTTACAATTGGATCAAAATTTATTCAAAAAAGAATCTCGAGGAAGTGCTTTATTACCGATTTCTGGAAGCCGTTATGGTGATTCAACTTCTGAATTTGAAGGAGGTTATAAAATTAAATCTGTTCAAATAGACGGAAAAGAAGCGAAATACACTGTTTCGGATACACGCATGCAAATTGATTTGATTAATCATTTGAAAGCTCGTGGAGGAAAAACAAAAATAAAAATCGAATATTCATTTGTTTCACCAGATTATGGAGCCGATAGAATGGGTGTAGAACCAACTAAAAATGGAAAGATTTTTACGATGGCGCAATGGTTTCCTCGCATGGCGGTTTACGATGACATCATGGGATGGAATACATTACCATACTTAGGACCAGGAGAATTTTATCTGGAATATGGAGATGTAACAGCAAATATTACAGTTCCGTCTACGCATTATGTGGTTGGTTCAGGAGAATTATTGAATGAAAACGAAGTCTACTCGAAAGAAGAAGTGAATCGTTGGAACAAAGCAAAAGCGAGTGATAAAACCGTTATTATTCGTTCTGCTGATGAGGTAAACAAAGCGACAAAAGTTGCAAAAGGAACAAAAACGTGGAAATTTAAAATTCAGAATACACGTGATTTTGCTTGGGCTTCATCATCTTCGTTCATCTTAGATGCAGCAAAAATTAATCTTTCAAGTGGTCAAAAATCGTTGGCAATTTCGGCTTATCCAGTAGAAAGTGACGGAAATGATGCTTGGGGAAGATCGACAGAATATACAAAAGCTTCTATTGAGCATTACTCGAAACAATGGTTAGAGTATCCTTATCCAGCGGCGACAAATGTGGCAGGAAATGAGGGTGGAATGGAATATCCTGGGATTGTTTTTTGTCATATGACTTCGAAAGGTGAAGGTCTTTGGGGCGTTACAGATCACGAATTTGGACATATTTGGTTCCCGATGATTGTTGGTTCTAATGAGCGTGTTCATGGTTGGATGGACGAAGGTTTTAATACGTTTATCAATGATATTTCGACGAAGAATTTCAACAATGGCGAATATTACAAAAAGCAATCTGCACAACGAATGGCGGGTTATTTATTCAGCGATAATCTTGAGCCTGTAACGACTCAACCAGATAATATGCGCGAAAGAAATATCGGTGCATTGTTGTATTATAAGCCAGGTGCAGGAATGAAAGTTTTGCGTGAAACAATTTTGGGTGAAGAAAAATTCGATAAAGCATTGCGCCAATACATCAAATATTGGGCATATAAACATCCAACGCCAGAAGATTTTTTCCGCACGATGGAAAATGTTTCAGGAGAAGAATTATCTTGGTTTTGGAGAGGTTGGTTTTTGAATAAATGGACAATTGATCAAGGAATTAACAGTGCAAAATATGTAGATGGAGATTACAAAAAAGGCTTGATTTTGAAAGTTGAAAATTTTGGACAATTACCAATGCCAACTACTGTTCAAGTGAACTTTAAAGATGGGACTTCTCAAGAAGTTAAATTACCGATTGAAGTTTGGAAACGTAATACAGAATGGACATTCAAAGTGCCTTCAACAAAAGAAGTTTCGATGATTAAATTGGATCCAAATGGAGCTTTACCAGATATTGATTTGAAGAATAATACATTCAATATGGCGGATGCAAAACCTGTTGAAAAGGTTAATCCAAAAGAATACGAAGGTACATTTACGAATAAACAAATTAATTCAGAATTTGTGTTGAAAGCTGAAAACGATAAATTGAAATTAGTTTTTGGTGGACAAACTATTCCATTAGATTATCAAGGTGATAGTAAATTTGTGAATGAACAAGGCGGTTTGGAGTTGACTTTTGCAAAAGATAAAAAGACATTTTCTGTAGAAGAAGCTGGACAAAAGTTTGAGTTTACAAAGAAGTAAATTTGTTCTAAATTTTCATACTGAACCCGTTTTAGCATCACATCATAAAATATAAAAAACCACTTCATAAGAAGTGGTTTTTTGTTGACTATTATTTTTGAGATGTACCTTCTGGTTTAAGATATAAATCGAAGTAATCTGTAATTTTTTGCATCAAATGAACGCGATCTTTTCCACGAACATTATGCTCATGTCCAGGATAAACAAAATAATCCATTTGCATACCATTTTTCACTGCTTCGCGAATAAAATCAATCGAATGTTGCCAAACAACCACATTATCTTGCGCTCCGTGAATCATCAATAATTTACCTTTTAAGTCTTTTACACGGTTAATTAAATTCGTGTTTTTGAAACCTTCAGGATTATCTTGTGGCGATTCCATGTAACGTTCCGTATACATAATTTCGTATTGCGTCCAATCTAAAACTGGTCCACCAGCAACTCCAACTTTGAAAACGTCAGGTTTACGTAACATGAATGATGTTGTCATAAATCCACCATAAGACCAACCATGAATTCCCATACGTTCCGCATCTACGAAAGGTAAAGTTTTCAAGAAATCGACACCTTTCATTTGGTCATTCATTTCTGTAGTTGCTACATTTCCGTGAATCGCTTGTTCAAATTTAAGACCTCTATTAGCTGATCCGCGTCCGTCCATTGTAAACACAACATAACCTTTTTCCGCTAAATGATCATACCAAAGATTTCCTGTTGCAGGAAAACGATTTGTGATTAATTGCGCGTGAGGACCATTGTATAAATAAACGATAACGGGATATTTTTTCGAAGAATCAAAGTTTGTTGGATAGATTAATTTTCCATACAAATCTGTTCCATCATCTGCTTTTAACGTTACATTTTCAACTTTCGCTGTATTGTAATTTGCCAAAGGATTTTGAGCAGTTAAGATATTTTGTTTGAATTTTCCGTTTGCATCCAATACATCAATTTTACGAGGCGTGTTATCATTACTCCAATTATCAATTGCATATTCTCCGTTCGTTGAAACCGAAACATTGTGCGTTCCAGCATCAGTTGTTATTTTACGCAATTTTCCATTCTCCCAATTCACCGCATATAAATGACGATCTTTCGGAGAATCTTTTGTTGTCATGATTAAGAATTCTTTTTTCTTCGCATTTTCTCCAACAAGATCCGTTACAATCCAATCTCCTTTTGTGATTTGGTTCAATAATTTTCCTTCCGTATTGAATCGGTACAAATGCATAAAACCATCGCGTTGCGACCACCAAACAAACTCGTTATTTTTTCCTGGAATAAAATGCAATTCGTTTTGAGGTTCTACATATTTTACATCATCTTCTTTGAATAATGTTTTAATCAATTTCCCTGAAACAGCATCATATTGATTCAATTCCATGTGTTTTTGATTACGAGAAAGTAATGCGATATAAATATATTTTTCGTCTGGCGACCACGTAACCGAAGTTAAATAATGATCTACTTCTGGGTGAGTTTCTAAGAAAGTCGTTTTTTGAGAGGTTGGATTATAAACACCTAACGTAACCGTATGATTTTTTGTTCCAGCAAATGGATATTTGATGTTTTTGTTCACCGCAGGTTGTACAGACCAATCGATAATTGGATAATCTGTAACCGCTGTTTGATCCATTCTATAAAATGCAACTAAATTCCCTTTTGGAGAAATGAAAATTCCTTTGTGAATCCCAAATTCATTTTGATGAACCGATTTTCCATTCACAATTTCATATTTTCCGTCTTTGGTAATTTGATGTGTTTTTCCAGCTTTATCAACAAAAAATAAATTGTTGTCAATTACATATCCAACTTGATTATTCGTCGCGTCGAATTCTACATTTTCTGCATTGTCAGGTAATTTCAACCAATCGGCTTGTTGACCAGCAGTTGTAATTGTTTTGTAACCTGTTTTTGTCGAAAAATAAGCTTGCTTATCATTGATCCAATTCAAAGACGGAATTCTTTTATTCTCAAATTGAGAACTTCTAAAAATTGTATCCGTTTTAAGAGATGGAACTTCTTTCTTGATTAAAGCTTCTCCGTATGATGTTTTTACATTTTGCGTGTACGCATTTTGATTCGGAATCCATTGTACTTGATTTAGATTCTCGATACGTAAATTTGTCGATAATCCAAGTACAGCATCCTCCATTGTGATGTTCTTTTTCTGAGCAAGTAAACTCGCGCTCATCAAAAGTGTACTCAATAAAATTGTTTTTTTCATGTGTGATTTCTATTTCAAATATTGCCCAAGGGCTTCTAAGTTTTTCTTTTCGTTTCCAATAAAAATTTTGTCTCCATCTACCACGACAGGACGTTTTAGGAAAGTATAATCTGATAAAATATAATTTTTGATATCATCTTCAGAAAGCTGTTGATCTTTCAATCCTAATTTTTTGTAATTCTGTGCACGACGTGAAAATAGAGCTTCGTAGTTGCCAGCTAAATTCTTCATTTCTTCTAATTCTTCTGCTGTTATCGCAGTCGATTTTATTTCATGCAAATCAAAACCTGTAAAATCAAACTCTTTCATAATACGTTTGCACGTATCGCAAGTTTTCAAAAAAAATATTTTTTTCATTTCTCAAAATCTTTGGTTTTGTAAAGATAAATAAGTTTCATCGTTTTGCAGAATGATAAAGAATTTTGTCAAAATATATTTCAAATCGATAAAAAACTATCTTTGCAAGTATGGAAGAAACTAATTTTTTGCGTTTAAACAAATATATTAGCGATAGTGGTTTTTGTTCGCGTCGTGAAGCAGATCAATACATCGAAAATCGTTTGGTACAAATTAATGGACGAGTTGCTAAAATTGGGCAATTTGTAGGACCAAATGATGTGGTGACTGTAAAAGGTGTCGAAATAGAACCGCGCGAAAAGGAGCATGCGGTTTATATTATGCTGAATAAACCTGTGGGCGTTACGTGTACAACAGATCCTACAGATCCAGATAATATTATCGATTTTCTTTCGTTTGGAGAACGAATTTTTCCGATTGGTCGTTTAGATAAAGATTCGCAAGGATTGATTTTATTGACAAGCGATGGTGATATTGTGAATAAGATTTTACGTGCTGGAAATAATCACGAAAAAGAATACATTGTAACCGTTGATAAACCAATTACGGATGAATTTTGCGAACGAATGTCGAAAGGTGTTCCGATTCTTAATCAGGTTACGAAGAAATGTAAGATCGAAAAAATAAGTACAAATGTTTTCAAAATTACATTAATCCAAGGTTTGAATAGACAGATTCGCCGTATGTGCGAATATTTTGGATATGGTGTAAAAAAATTAGAACGTGTTCGGATTATGAATTTAACGTTGAATGTAGGAATTGGTCAACATCGAGATTTAACGGCAGAAGAATTAGCAGAAATCAATCGCTTGACGAAAGATTCGGAAAAACACGAAGAAAAGAAACCAGCTTCAAAATCAAAAAAATCATCAGCGAAAAAAACAAAAGAAATTTCTCCAGATTTTAAAGATTCGAAAGGAAAATCAATTAAAAAGCCAGTAAAAAAATCAACAACTCAAGCCAGAGTAGGAAAAAGTAAACCACCTACAAATACCAAAGGAGGGAAATTTGGTAAAAGAAGATAAAATTGAAAAGACGAATATTATTCGTCTTTTTTTATACATTTTGGTCAAAACTAACTTCTATCATATCATTTTACCAAAGATTCAATATCTTTATAAAGTAAAATCTTAAAAACACATGAAGAAAATTGTTTACTCGTTGCTTTTTATAGCGATGACTTTTGGTGCGTCGGTAAAAGCGCAAGAAAATGTTACTTATCAATTGCCTCCGCAAGAAATTTTACAATTGGCAGATGCGGATATGCCACCCTCAATTAGTACAGATCGCAAGGCAGAAAATGCATTTTTGTCTTATAGAAGTCGTTATAAAACGATTAATGAATTGTCAGAAAAAGAATTACGTTTAGCAGGATTACGAATTAATCCAGTTACAAATATCAATTCACGTGAAACATTCAGTGAGAAAATTACTTATTTTGATCTGAAAACTTCAAAAGAAAAAACGATAGCTGGTTTACCTGCAAAAGGTCGTTTTTCTAATCAGTCTTGGAACACTTCTCAATCAAAATTTGCCGTTACAAATACAACAAATAAAGGTGTAGAATTGTGGATTATTGATGTAAAAACACAAGCTGCAACAAAAGTTTATGAAGATAAATTAAACGCAAACTTAGGTCGTCCTTTCAATTGGATTTCAGATACAGAATTAATTGTGAATGTAATTCCGGCTTCTAAAAAAGCATTGATTGATACGAAAGATGCTATTGCGACTGGACCTACAGTTTCTGTTGCTGACGGAAAAGAAGCACAAAACAGAACTTATCAAGATTTATTGCAAAATAAAAATGATGAGTTTAACTTCGAGCAATTAGCAATTTCTGAATTAGTAAAAGTTAATATCGAAACAGGAGCAAAATCGAAATGGAAAGATGCTGCGATGTACACGGATATTTCGACTTCTCCAGATGGACAATATGTTTTGGTGAACGAAATCAAAAAACCTTTTTCATATTTAGTAACCTACAATAGTTTTCCATCAACTGATATTGTGTATGATATCAATGGAAAATTAGTAAAAGAAGTTGATCATAAAGAGTTACAAGAAGTTGTACCGAAAGGATTTTCTTCTACTATAATGGGAAAAAGAGGTTTGAATTGGAGAGCAGATAAACCAAATACTTTATATTGGGTTGAGGCTTTAGATGGTGGTGATGCAAACAAGCCTGCGGAATATCGCGATGCGCTTTATCAAGTAACGGCGCCATTTACAGCGAATAAAGAGTTGTTGGTAAAAGTAAAAGATCGCTATAGAGGAGTGACTTGGGGGAATGATGAGGTTGCGATTGTGAGAGATGCTTGGTATAATACACGTAACGAAAGTAGTTATTTGTTCAATCCGTCAAATCCAAATCAAGAACCGATACGCTTTTTTAGTAGAAACTCGCAAGATGCTTACAATAATCCTGGAAGTTTTGTAACTGAAATGAATGATTATGGTTACAATGTTTTAGCAATTAACAAAGGAAAATTGATGTTAGTTGGAGAAGGAGTTTCTGCGGAAGGAATCTTACCTTTTGTAGATGATTTTGATATCAAAACGCAAAAAACTTCTCGTTTATGGAGAGCACAGAAATCAGATAAACTAGAAGCGATTGCTAGAGTTATCGATCCGAAGAAAGGGATCATTTTAGAACAGATTCAATCGAAAACAGATTATCCAAATTTATATGTTCGTAATATTTTTCAGAAAGGAGGAAAGCCAAAACAAGTAACGTTTACAAAAAATCCTTTTGAGGCAATGAACAAAATTTCGAAAGAATTAATTACGTACAAACGTGCTGATGGTGTAGAATTATCAGGAACTTTATATTTGCCGCCAAATTACGATAAAACGAAAAAGGAAAAGTTGCCAATGTTAATGTGGGCTTATCCTCGCGAGTTCAAAGATGCATCTACGGCTGGTCAGGTAACAACTTCTGAAAATAAATTTACTTCTCCTTCTTACGGAGGTCCTATTTATTGGGCATTGAGAGGATATGCGGTCTTAGATGATGCGGCTTTTCCAATTATTGGAGAAGGAAAAGAGGAGCCAAATGATACGTTCGTTCCTCAATTGGTTGCCAATGCAAAAGCTGCGATTGATGCGGTGGATAAATTAGGTTTTATCGATCGTGAAAGAGTTGCGGTTGGTGGACATTCTTATGGCGCATTTATGACAGCAAATTTATTAACGCATTCTAATTTATTTGCGGCAGGTATCGCACGTTCAGGTGCTTATAACCGTACATTGACGCCTTTTGGATTTCAATCTGAACAACGTAATTATTGGGAAGCTCCAGATGTTTACAACACAATGGCGCCTTTCCAAAATGCAGATAAAATGAAAACACCATTGTTGTTAATTCATGGTGAAGCAGATAATAATACAGGAACTTTCCCGATGCAATCTGAGCGCTATTTCAATGCATTGAAAGGTTTGGGAGCGACAACTCGTTTGGTTTTATTACCAAAAGAATCTCACGGATATGCAGCCAGAGAAAATATTCTTCACATGTTGTGGGAACAAGATCAATGGTTAGAGAAATATGTGAAAAACAAAGGAAAAAATTCTGAAAAGAAATAATTCTCAATATAAGAAAAGCGATTCAATTTTGAATCGCTTTTTTATTGTAAATAATTATTATATTTAGTTCATAATTAATCAACTATGAAATTAAAAGCTTTACTCTTCTTTCTAATGATTTTTTCTCCATTTCTATTTGCTCAAAATTTGTGGAAAGTAGAATATGAAACCTATGATAAAATGTTTTTTGACGAAAAAGATCCTGTTTTTAAGGCAGAATTAGATAAAAACAATTCTACACCAAAATACTATCAATTACTTTTTAATGAAAATCAGTCGTTTTTTTCTGAAATTGTAAGAATTGATAATAGTCAAAATCAATCATCTATGTCGATGAGTACAATTGATGATAATATTTACATCGATTATAAAACTTCACAATATAAGATTGAAGGAAATTATGTGAACAAGAATATTTTAATAATAGATAATTTGCCTAAATACACTTGGACAATTAGTAGAGAATCAAAAGAAATTTTGGGAATTAAAGTAAAAAAAGCAATAACCGAATACAAAGATTCTAAGATAGAAGTTTGGTTTGCGCCAACTTTACAACCAAAAGGAGGACCAATATTTTTCAATGGGTTACCAGGTTTAATTTTAGAATTGAAAGCTGTAACAACAATGAAAGACGAAAGTTATGAAACGATTTTCAGAGCAATTAATATAAAAGAAGCATCTAAAAACGAAGTGATTAAAATTCCATCAAAAGGTCAGAAAATGACACAAATTGAGAAAGATGATTTTGTGAAAGAAGCAAATAAAAAGATGATGGAAGCTTATAATAACAAGGTTTCGAAAGATTAAAACATAAAAAAACCACTTCTTTAGAAGTGGTTTTTAAATTTTATAGCTGAGGTATTATAACATTTTCAAGAAGTTAACTTCTAATTCCGTTAATCTTCTAAAATCACCTCTTTGTAAAGTTTTCTTTGTAAGTCCTGCAAAAGAAACGCGGTCTAACGCTTCTACTTCGTATCCTTTTGTTTCGAAAATACGACGTACAACGCGGTTCCAACCAATATGTAATTCTACACCAACTTCATTTTTCGGTCTACCTTCAATAAAAGAAATTTCGTCAACAACTGCAATTCCTTCAGGAATTAAACGAACACCTTTTTTGATGTCAGCCAAATCATTTGCTGTTAACTTTTTGTCCAATGTAACGTGATATATTTTTTTGATATCATGACTTGGATGTGTTAATTTCTTAGTTAAATAACCATCATTTGTAAACAATAAAACTCCTGTTGTTTGTCTATCCAAGCGTCCTACTGGGAAAATTCTCGCTGTAGTTGCTGTAGACATTAAGTCCATCACAGTTTTACGTCCTTTTTCATCATTTGATGTTGAAATAAAACCTTTTGGTTTATTCAACACAAAATATACATTTTTCTCTGAAGAGATTTTACGACCATCGAAACGAACTTCATCATCGGGTTGTACTTTATAACCCATTTCAGTAATCACTTGACCATTCACTGTAACGATTCCAGTTTTGATCAACTCGTCGGCCTCTCTTCTGGATGCAATCCCTGCATTCGCCACATATTTATTTAAACGAATAGTCCCGTCATCAACTGGTGCTTTTTTCAGTCTTTTAACAAATGGTTTTTCACCTGGTTTGTTAAACGGTTTCTTTGGTCCAAAACTTTTCTTTCCTTCTTCCGATGGTTTTCCACCAAAAGTTGGTTTTCCTTTCCCTGAAGATGGTTTAGAAGAAGAATTTCCTCTTGCTCCACCTTTTCCACGATTGTTCCCGCCTTGGGAATTTCTGTCGTTGGATTGATTTCGTCTGTTATTCATCTGAATTTGATTAATTTATGCGCTGATTAAAATTTTGCGCAATAGTTTGCAAAGTTAAGGGATTTATTTCGATTAATACGATACTAAATACACCCGCAACAATCATTCCCTTAAAAAAATAATGTAAAATCTTATATGCTTGTGTCGATTTTATTCTCCAAATGATAAATAAAATCACTGTGAAAGCGATATTTGCAGCAATAAAAAAGTATTTCATTGCACCAACATTATTTTTCATAATGATAATAATTCCAATGATTAATTCTGTAATAATTAAACATGAAATCAAAACTTTTGTAAAATCGATTCCATATTTAATTGGAATTGAATCATAATTATAAATCAAATCTGCTTTTTGAGAACTCAAATCTTTTACAATATCAGTAATCAATAATAAAATACTCAAAAAAGTAGCATGTAAAGCCAAATTGAACGTGAAATGATCAAAATAAACCAATAAGGCGAAAAATGGCATGACACGAATAATAACCAAATAAAAGTTTTTGATCAATGCAAATCGATTGATTTTGTGGCTATAAAACCAAACTAGAAATTGATAAATCAAAAAGAAAATGAAAACCTTCCACGAAATTAAGGCTGCAATAATCAATGCTAAAGCATTCAGAACAATGTAAACAGTTAGTTTGAAACCTTGCGAAACTTGTTTCTGAAGATAAACTTGTAAAGGACGTTTGAGTTCGTCTTTTTCTAAATCGTAAAAATTATTGATGATATATCCCGCGGCCACACAAAGTATCGAACAAAGAATAAGCCCGTCCAACTTTGGATTTGTCAACAATTGACGATGACCAACTTCTGGCGCAAAAATAAAAAGTGCAGCAAGGTATTGTGCCAATATTAACACAATTAAATTATAGCCACGAACAACAGAAAATAATGCAAAAACTTTTAAGATTATTTTCTGAACGTTCATTGATTATATTTTTATAAATTATTTTTTAGAATTTGTAAATAACTTCGGTCTGGAAGTCTTTTAAGTAGCTTTTCGCTTTGTCATAATCTTGTGTAAAACCAAGAACATAACCGCCTCCGCCAGAACCACAAAGTTTTAGATAATACGTATCTGTATCAATTCCAGTTTTCCATGCGTTCACTAATTTTTGAGGAATCATAGGTCTAAAATGTTCATAACCCCAAGCTGACAATTTCTGAAGATTTGCAAAAAGTGGATTGTATTCACCTTTCACAAAGTTTTCTATACATGCGTTGTTGTATTTAATAAACTCTTCTTTCAATGTTTTACGGAAACCTTCTTTTTTCATTTTTTCAAAGAAAATATGAATCATTGGTGCCGTTTCTCCTGGTGTACCAGAATTGATTAAGAAAACAGCTCCTTTTCCGTCTACGTTTGCAGAAGGTAAACCAATTGTCGAGATATCATTTTTTGATTGAATTAACAAAGGAATATTCATATAACAAATCAAAGGATCAATTCCAGAACTTTTTCCATGAAAATGAGATTCTAAATTTCCGAAAAGCGCTTTTAATTCGCTGATTTTTTCTTTGTTCAGATTTTGATTGATATCAATTTTATTCAAGGCATATTTGTCATAAATAGCTGCAACCAAAGCGCCAGAACTACCTACACCATATCCTTGAGGAATGTTAGAATCGAAGTACATTCCGTTTGCAACATCTTCCGAAAAAGATTTTGTATCAAAAGTATCAGCAAAATTTTCTTCCAAAAATTTTGCATAATTTTTCAAGTGAGCATTTGATGATTCTGCTATTTCAGAAGGCTCAAATTTTAATGCACCTTGGTAAAAATTATAAGGAATTGTTAATCCTTTCGAGTTCTCAATAATTCCATATTCGCCAAAAAGTAAGATTTTGGCATAAAATAATGGGTTCTTCATTCAATGCTAAAATTGGTACTGCAAATCTACAAAATTTAAGCCATTCTTTTTTGAATTTGAGGAAGAGTTTTGTTTTAAAAAATTGTAAATCACATTATTTTTTGATTATTAGTAGATTTTGGAATATATTTTGACTAAATAATTTAAAATAAATTGGTTAAATTTCAATTAATAATCAATGATTTTAACCGAATTAGCATTAAAAATAGAGAATTAATGTATTAAAATATATAAATTTGTGCCATGTATATCACCGAATATCTATCGAATGAGATAAAACCAGGGAAAGTTAATTCTTCTCCAAGTCAGCTTTTAGAAGTTGTGCAAGAGAATAAATTGACGCATTTACCTTTGTTTAAAGGGTTGGATTTTGTTGGAAATATCTCGGAAGAAGATTTGATTGAATTATCAATTGATGATGAAAAAGTAGATTATACTTCATATTTGGAGAGTTTTTATCTTTCTGAATCGAGTACGCTTTTAGATGCAATTCAGATGATGTACACGAATCAGGCGAATATCTTACCGATTATTAACGAACAATCGCGTTATGTTGGTTTTATTACGGAAACGGATATTATCAACACGTTTGCAAATTTCCCTTTTGTCGCTGCACAAGGCGTTTCGATGTTAGTTTCGATTGCGGAAAAAGACTTGTCGATGACGGCGATTTCTAATATTATAGAAGTGAATAACGGAAAAATATTGGGAATGATGATTGTTGGAAATAAAGAAGATAGCGTTTATGTTTTGCTGAAATTTAGTTCATCAAACTTGTTAACAATTGGTGAAACATTTGAGCGATATGGATATCAAGTGATTCAAAAATTTTATAACGACGAAAAACAAGAACTTCTGCAAAGTCGTTATGCACAATTGTTAAAATACATGAATACCTAATGATAAAAGTTGCACTTTTTGGACAAAAAACAAGTACGTCTTTAACGGATATTATTCCACCATTTATTAATTATTTAATTCAGAACGAAATTGCTTTTTGTGTTGAGCAAAATTTTCTTCAAATCTTAAAAGAAACAACTGATTTTGAACCTGATAATGTAGAAACCTATACTTCTCATGATGATTTAGACAAATCGGTTAAATTCTTATTCAGTTTTGGTGGAGACGGAACAATTTTATCAGCAACTACAATTGTTAGGAATTCTAATATTCCAATTATTGGTGTAAATACGGGACGTTTAGGCTTTTTAGCAACAATTAATAAAAGTGTGTTATTGGAGCAAATGGATAGTTTTTTCAATGATGATTATAACATTATTCCACGAACTTTATTAACAGTGAAAAGAAGTGATGGTGTAGAAATTGAAAATAATTTTGCGATAAACGAAGTAACTGTAGTTCGCCGTGAAACAACTAGTATGATTACGGTTGATGCTTATTTGAACAATGAATTTCTAAATTCTTTTTGGTCTGATGGATTAATTATTTCTACGCCAACAGGTTCTACAGGATATTCGTTGAGTTGTGGAGGACCAATTGTTCATCCGTCCAATCAAAATTTTGTCATTACACCTGTTGCGCCACATAATCTAAATGTGCGTCCATTAATTGTATCAGAAAACGAAAAAATTGACTTAAAAATACGTAGTAGAGCTAATGAATACTTCCTTTCGTTGGATTCTCGTAACTTTCCTTTAACAACTGACGTCGAATTGACGATACAAAAAGCTGACTTCAAAATCTTAATCGTTGAAGCTATTGATGCGACTTATTTCACAACTTTGAGAGAAAAAATGCTTTGGGGTTCAGATAAAAGGAATTAAAATTTACAATAAATCTTCTTAATTTTTGTTAAATCAGTTACGTTGAATTGACTTTTGTTTATATTTGTTCGAATTTAAAAAGAAGAAAAAGCAAAAGCCGAAAAAATAACACAACATTATGATGAGATTATTTTTGTTCGTTTTTACATTGTGTTTGTCGCAAATGATTTTTGCCCAAAGACACGAACTCGGAATTTTTGCTGGTGGGGCAAATGTGATAGGTGATGTTGGAAAAGCTAGCTATATCAATCCATTTCCTACTAAAACTGAAGCAGGAGGTAAAATATATTTACCAATTTCAATAGGAGGATTATATCGTTTTAATATAAATCCACAAATGGGTTTTAGAGCAAATATCTCTTATTCAAAAGTTGGTGCAAGTGACCACCGCTCGAAAGAGTATTACAAATTAAAAAGAAATAAAAATTTTCGAAATAATATTGTAGAAGGATCTTTGATGTTTGAGTATAATTTCTTTAATATCAATGATGATCAAGAAAAAGCGCAATCGCCTTATATTTTTGTAGGAGTTGGAGCTTTTTCTGCAAAAGGAAAAGAATATGATTACGATGGGACAAACAACGTAATTATCGAAAAAACAAAATATAATACCGATTTAACGATTCCTTTTGGGGTTGGATATAAAGTAAGATTCAATTACAATTGGATTTTATCTTTTGAGACAGGTGTTCGTTATACAAATGTTGATTATATAGATTACAACAAAGGAAAATTTACTCAAAATTTTATCGATGCTGTAGCTGATGGTGTTGTACCTTCAGATGAATATAGTAAAAGAGTATATGGAAACACATCAAACAAAGATTGGTACGTATTATCAGGAATTACCTTAACGTACAGTTTTGGTCGACCTGCTTGTTATTGTGATTAAAAAGAATGGGAATTAGTTTAGTAGAACAAATAGATAAAAACAATATACCTATTCACGTTGCAATCATTATGGATGGTAACGGAAGATGGGCTAAGAAGAACGGTAAAGAAAGAACTTTTGGACACAAAAGTGCTTTGGGAGCTGTACGATCTTCAATCGAGACTTGTCGAAAATTAGGTATAAAACATCTTACACTTTACGCATTTTCTACTGAAAATTGGAACCGTCCAAAATTAGAAGTCAATGTTTTAATGACGTTATTAAGTTCTGCAATTAAGGACGAAATAAATGAATTACACAAAAATGGAGTTCGCTTGAATGTGATTGGAGATTTATCAAAATTACCAAAAAAAGCATTCAAAGATTTGACTCAAGCGATGGAAAAAACGAAAGACAACACAGATTGTGTTTTGACATTAGCATTAAGTTATGGTTCGAAAGAAGAACTATTACACGCGATGAAATCTATTGCCAAAAAATACAATGACGGAGAAATATCCGACAATGATTTTAATGAAGAATTAGTTCATCAAAACTTATATACACACGATTTACCAATGGTAGATCTTATGATTAGAACAAGTGGCGAAACCAGAATTAGTAATTTCTTGTTGTGGCAAATTGCTTACGCAGAATTATATTTTACAGAGGTTTTGTGGCCTGATTTTAACGAGGAAGAATTTTATAAAGCAATTTTAAATTACCAAAATCGAGAACGTAGATTTGGTAAGATAAGCGAGCAACTAACGAACTAATCGAACTGAAATAGAGGATTATGAAGAAAATTTTTTGGACAATGTGTATGCTTGGTGCTTACATGGCACAGGCGCAAGTCGTAGACTCTACGAAAACCATTGATTCAACACAACAAGATAATTTTGTCTTAGATTATACCAATGCACGAACTTTCAAACTGAAAGATATCGTTGTAACAGGAGATTCTAAATATTCTAAGAATCAAATTATCCGTTATGCAGGTTTTGCTATCGGTGAGGAGATAGAATTACCAGGTACGAAGGTAAATAATGCTGTAAAAAAATTATGGAGATCTAATATTTTCTCTGACATCGACTTGTATGTAGATAAAATAGAAGGTAACGAAGTAACATTAGAGCTTGCCTTGGTTTCAGTTCCTAGTTTAGGAGAAATTAAGATTAACGGCGTGAAAAAATCGCAACGCGAAGATTTAATCAAACAAAATAAATTAAATCCAGGTGTTAAGATTACGCAAAGTTTAATCAATACAACAAATAATAAAATCAAAGATTATTATACTGGAAAAGGTTATCCTAACACAACAATTAATGTAGAACGTCAGCCAATTGTTGGTAAAGAAGACGAAGAAAACATTACATTGAATGTGAATCGTGGAGAGCGTGTAAAGATTAAGAAAATCATTTTCGAAGGAAATGAAAACTTAACTGCTGCTCGTTTACGTAAAAAAGGGATGAAAAATACCAAACAGAAATCTATCAATATCTTCAAGTCATCTAAAATGATTCCTGAAAAATTCCAGGAAGATTTAAAAACATTGGTTGAAGAGTACAAATCTGTTGGTTTTAGAGATGCTAAAGTTGAGTCATACAATATCGAAAAAGTTGATGATAAAAACTTATTGGTTAAGATTAAAGTTAACGAAGGAAAACCATATTTCTTAGGAGATGTAACGTTTTCTGGAAACTCAATTTATACTTCTGAACAGTTACAGCGAATTTTTGGTTACAAAACAGGAGATCGTTATGACGCAGTAGGTATCAACAAAAAGATTTCTGGATCAGAAAAAGACGATGATATTTCTACGTTATATATGGATAGAGGGTATTTGTTTGCTCGTGCTATTCCTGTAGAAAAAAGTGTAAAAAATGATACAATCGATCTTGAAATTAAAGTTTTCGAAGGTACACAAGCTACACTTAATAAAGTAACGATTAACGGTAATACAGAAGCACACGATCATATTTTATACCGTGAGTTAAGAACTAAACCAGGAGATTTATTCTCTAAATCGGACATTAAGCGTACGATGATGGAGTTAGCTTCTTTGGGATACTTAGAGCCAACGCAAATTGTTCCAGATATTCAACCAAATCAAGATAATAATACAGTTGATGTGGAGTGGAAAGTTGCGCCAAAATCATCTTCTCAAGTAGAATTACAAGGAGGATATGGTGCAGGGACTTTCATTGGTACATTAGGATTAACTTTCGGGAATTTCTCATTAAAGAATTTTTTCAATAAAAAAGCTTGGAAACCAATTCCAATGGGAGATGGACAACAATTATCACTAAGAGCACAAGCTGGTAACGGATATAAAAATTATAGTTTATCATTTGTTGAACCTTGGATTGGAGGAAAACGCCCTACAGCTTTATCAACATCTTTTTATTATTCACAATATGATTACCGTGATAATTATGGAGAAAAAGCGAAATTGGATATCTTAGGAGCTTCAGTTGGGTTAACTAAGTTATTAACTTGGCCAGATGATTATTTCCGTTTATCAAACTCAATTTCTTATCAGTTATATAACTTCGATAATTATGCGATGTCTGTTGGTAATATGCAATATGAAAATGGTTCGTCAAACAACTTAAACTATACATTAGGTTTAACACGTAACTCTGCTGGACCAGACCCTATTTTCCCACAATCAGGATCAGAAATTAGTTTATCGTTTACGACAACATTTCCTTATTCAGCTTTTAATAACAAAGACTATATAAACATGTCTGACGTAGAAAAATTCAAATGGTTAGAGTATTATAAATTCAAAGCTAAAGCATATTTCTACAAAGAATTAACGGGTAAATTAGTTTTAAAAGCCGGTGGAGAATTTGGAGTTTTAGGAACATATAACCGTAAAATTGGAACAATTCCTTTCGAACGTTTTTACTTAGGAGGAACAGGTCTTACACAAAATCGTTTCGATGGACGTGAGATTATTTCATTAAGAGGTTACGAAGATGCAACAAATTCTGGTGGACAAACAGGAGATATTACGCCAGAAGGAGGTGGAACAATTTATAATAAATATTCGTTAGAATTACGTTATCCAATCACAATGAGCCAAACAGCCAAAATTTATGCATTAACTTTTGCAGAAGGAGGTAACGTTTGGAACAATACAAGTGAATTTAAACCGTTTGAATTAAAACGTTCTGCTGGAGCAGGTGTTCGTATTTATATGCCAGCATTTGGTTTATTAGGATTTGATTTCGGATACGGATTTGATAAAGGATTTGGACAAACAGAACGCTCTGGATTGCAAACTCACTTTATTATTGGACAACAATTCTAATAAATTGATTAAATTTGCTTAGAACGTTTTGGCATAATTTTAGAATTAACACATCACAAATATGAAAAAATGGATTAGATTTATAGCGTTGTTCTTTGGATTAGCAAGTTTCTCTTTCGCGCAAAGGTTTTGTTATGTAGACAGTCAGTATATTTTAGAAAATTTACCAGAATATACATCGTCTCAAAATAAATTAAAATCTCAAACAGAATCTTGGCAAAAAGAAATTGAGCAAAAACAAGAAAATTTAGCTAAATTACAAGCCGAATTCGAAGCAGAAAAGATTTTATTAACGGCAGAACAGGTTAAAGAGCAAGAGAAAAAGCTAGCAGATGAAGTAGCGGCTGTAAGAATTTTGCAAGACAAGCGTTATGGACCAAATGGCGATTTAGTGAATCTGAGAAGATCAATGGTAAAGCCTTTGCAAGATCAAATCTATAATGCGACAAAAGAAGTTGCAGATAAAAGAGGTTATGGTTTCGTATTTGATAAAGGAAGTGATTTAATCATGATTTACACAGATCCAAAGTTTGACATAAGTAGAGAAGTATTAATGACTTTAAGACCAGAATTGAAACCAAATAATTCAAAAACATCAACTTCTGGAAATAATAAAACTAGTAATAGTAGCAATAAAACAAGAAATAAATTTTAAAAAACAAATTAGACTAGAAATGAAACAAATTAGATTGATAGCAGTATTTACAATGATGGTTTTCGGAAGCGTTTTATCTTTCGCTCAAGAAATTGCACATATTGATACGCAAGCAGTAATTGAATCAATGCCAGCTTACAAAAAAGCAGAGGCTGATTTACAAGCATTAGGTAAAAAACACGAAGATGCTATCGCAAAATTACAAGCAGACTATAAAACTTTTATGGAAACTGCTCAAAAAGATTTAGCTGGTAAATCTCAAGAAGAGGCTCAAAAATTAATTGCAGCGAACAAATACCAAGAGAAAGAGCAAGAAATGCAAAAGAAATACGAAACGTATGCAAAAGCTGCTCAAGATGAAATGCAAGCAAAAGAGAAAGCTTTAATGGATCCAATCGAGAAAAGAGTAATGGATGCAATTAATGCTGCTGCTGCAAAAAAAGGAGTTAAATATGTTTTACCTGCAGGTGTTTTAGTTTACAAAGCTGGAGGATACGACTTATTAAATGACGTTAAAAAAGAATTAGGATTATAATTTTAAGATATTAATAATACCTTCAAGCCACTATTTTAGTGGCTTTTTTTATATATGAAAAGAATTTTAGTTACCGGAGCGAATGGTCAGTTAGGTCAATCGATTTTAGAGCAATCAAAAAACTACAAGGAAATTGAATGTTTTTTTGTCACTCGAAATGAATTAGATATTACGAATGAAGAATTAATTAATCATTATTTCGAAGATAAATCATTCGATTTTGTTGTCAATTGTGCAGCTTATACAGCGGTTGATAAAGCTGAAGATGATCAAGAGAATGCTTATTTAGTAAACGCAAAAGCAACAGAATTTTTAGCAAAAATCACGAATCAAAAAGGAATTCCTTTTATTCACGTTTCGACAGATTATGTATTTGATGGAACTGAAGCTCAACCTCGTCTAGAAACAGATCAAACAAATCCTATAGGGGTGTATGGTCAAACAAAATTAGATGGCGAAAATTTAGCATTAGAAAACAATTCTAAAACGATTATTTTACGCACAGCTTGGGTTTATTCTCGATTTGGAAATAACTTCGTTAAAACGATGCTTAGATTGTTTAATGACAAAGATTCAATCTCTGTTGTGGCAGATCAAATTGGTTCTCCAACAAATGCAATAGATTTGGCTGATGCAATCTTAACGATTATTTCGAATGATGATTTAACGTATGGAATTTTTAATTATTCGAATGAAGGAAAATGTTCTTGGTTTGAATTTGCGCAAAAAATTAAAGAATTGTCTAATTCAACAATCGAAATTAATCCTGTTCCAACTTCAGCTTATCCGACAAAAGCGAAACGTCCTGCGTATAGTTTATTGGATAAATCGAAAATAAAAGAAGTTTATCAATTTGATATTCCGACTTGGGAAGATAGTTTGAAAAAAGAATTGAAACACCTGATTTAGTTTCAATTTTAATAACATAAAAAAGCTCGAGAAATTCTCGAGCTTTTATTTATCTGACAGATTATTGATTAATCTAAAATCTCAAAACGAGTATAAGGTTGCAACGCTTTCGGAATTTTTACTGTTCCATCAGCTTGTTGGTGATTCTCTAAAATTGAGGCTAAAATACGTGGTAAAGCCAAAGCAGAACCATTTAAACTATGTGCTAATTGAGTTCCGTTTTCATCTTTGTAACGTAATTTCAAACGATTCGCTTGGAAAGTCTCAAAATTAGATACAGATGAAACTTCTAACCATTTTTCTTGCGCTTCAGAGAAAACTTCAAAATCGTATGTAATTGCAGATGTAAATCCTGTATCACCACCACAAAGTCTTAAAATACGGTATGGTAATTCTAAATCTTCTAAAATTCCTTTTACGTGCTCAATCATTCCGTCTAAAGCAGCGTAAGAATTTTCTGGTTTTTCGATACGTACAATCTCAACTTTCTCAAATTGGTGTAAACGATTTAATCCTCTAACATCTTTTCCATAAGAACCCGCTTCACGACGGAAACATGGTGAATATGCAGTCAACGTAATTGGTAAATCTTCTGCTTTTACAATTGTATCACGGTAAATATTCGTCACAGGAACTTCCGCAGTAGGAATCAAGTACAAATCATCTTCTCCAATATAATACATTTGTCCTTCTTTGTCTGGTAACTGTCCAGTTCCATAACCAGAAGCCTCATTCACAACGAAGGGAGGAACAATTTCTGTATAGCCAGCATCAGAATTTTTATCTAAGAAAAATTGTGTTAAAGCACGTTGCAAACGAGCACCTTTTCCTTTGTAAACAGGGAAACCAGCTCCGGTAATTTTAACACCTAATTCAAAATCAATGATGTTAAATTTCTTAGCAACTTCCCAGTGTGGCAAATTGTTTGGTTTTGCAGTTGCATCTCCGTGTTCAAAAACGATTTCATTATCATCAGCATCTTTTCCTGCTTTTACGATTTCGTTCGGAATATTCGGGATTTGATACAAAATATCTTTAACGGATGTTTCGTAAGACGATAATAAATCTTGTAACTCTTTTGATTGAGTTTTTAAATCAACCGTTTTGTTTTTTAATTCATTAGCCTCTTCCGATCTTCCATCTTTAAACAAATTACCAATTTCTTTTGCTAATTTATTGGATTCAGCTAATACATTATCTAATTCAAATTGTGTTTTACGACGAAGTTCATCCACATTTAAAACTTCATCAACAAGATCTAATTGTTTGAAGTTACGTTTTTTAAGTCCTTCAATTACACGATCTTTGTTTTCTTGAATGTAAGAAACTACTAGCATACTTTTATTAAATTTATACAAATGTATAAATAATTAATTTTTTAGAATAAAGATTAAATGATTTAGGATCAAAAATTAATCAAAATCAATTAATTTTTAAATTTAACTGTCTTCATTAGATAAATAATTGACACAATGTTTTTTACAAAAAATATTCAAAAATTGTAAAACTATTTATAATTGATTAAAAATCAATAGTTTAAATTTCATTTATTGAGAATTTATTAATACAACTATATTACATTGATTTTACATGCTGTTGTTTGCATTTCGAAATACATTTGTCAAAGAAAATTAATCGAAAATTATTAATAATTAAAACAATAAAACAATGAAAAAATTTTTCGCAGTAGTTGCAGTAGCAGCTTTATCTTTAGGAGCAGTATCTTGTGGTGAGAAAAAAGCAGAAGAAGCACCAGCTAACGTTGATTCAGCAGCAGTAACAGTTGATTCAGCAGCAGCAGTAGTTGATTCAGCAGCAGCAGTAGTTGACTCAGCAGCAGCTAAAGTTGATTCAGCAGCAACTAAAGTTGAAGGTGCAGCTAAAGAAGTAGCTCCAGCTACTGAAGCTCCAGCAAAATAATTTGAAATAACATTCAGATCATATAAAGAAACCACTTATTAGATAAGTGGTTTTTTTTATGCTGTTTTGCGATGTAAATATCTCGTTAGCTTGATTGATAAATCTAAAAGTATAATTTTAGAATTACCATTTCGTTCGATATGATACGACGCTTCATTAATTTCATTTAAAATATCTTCGATATTTGCTCCATGTATAAAAGGCGCAAAACCTTGCCATTTAAAACCTTCTGCATTGATTTGTAGAAAAACTAAATCATCAGATTGATACGTTTTTAATAAAGCTTGACGAAAAATCTCTGAACAATAATTCAAAAAATCTTTTTGCTCACTTCTCGACCAACTTGCAATTTGATTTGACCAATCAATCAAATCTTTTAAGACAGTTGGAGTTTTGGCTGCCATAAACGCTTTTCGAACCCAAGTCACAAAATACTTATCGAATAAATGTTCGTCATCATTCAATTGATGCAAGGCTTCTCGTACATTTCCTTGCGATAGAAAAGCAATATGTTGCGCTTTTTCTGGATTAATATTTTTCTTCTCAACCAAATAGTTCTTTACATCCGATTGCGATAAACGTGGGATTTTGACTAATTGACAACGAGAAGTAATGGTTTGTAAAATTAAATCCTCGCGCTCTGTTACCAATAAAAACAGTGTTTTTTGAGGTGGTTCTTCAATTATTTTCAACAATTTATTTGCAGCTGCAGTAGTCATTTCCTCAGCTTGCCAAATAATCATGATTTTATAGCCTCCTTCGTAACTGTTTAACGCTAATGTTTTGACGATTTCATCCGCTTCATCAACAGGAATAACGCCTTGTTTTTTCTCAATTCCAAGATGAGACATCCAATCCGTTAAATTTCCATAGACATTTTCGTCTACAAAAGTTCGCCAATCGTTTAATAAATACTTAGCAAGTGGCTTTTTTACACTTTCTGTTGCTGAATAAGGAAAAGAAAAATGTAAATCGGGATGTTGTAATTTATCAACTTTCAGATTGCATTGTTCGTTATTCAAATCACACAAAACCTCACGTGCATAAGCAATTGCCAAAGCCAAAGTTCCCGAACCTTCTGGACCAGAAAAAAGCTGAGCATGACTTATACGACCATCTTTTATAGATTGTTGAAGCTTGTTTTTAATCTCCTGTTGTCCAATTATATTTTCCCAAAGCATAGTCCAAAGTTACTATTTTTATTTTTCAGAATTTATCATACTTTTTAATCGATTGATTTCTTCTAAATTAGCAATTCCAGAATCGTCAATCATCGCTGATGAATGAAAGTAAGTAGCGTTTGTATATGAATCAATTTCTTTAATATTTGTTGAGCGCAAACCACCTCTTGGCATAATTGTAATCTTATTTTCTGCTTTTTTAACAAGGTTTTTTAATTCATGTTTTCCATCATCAACATTACTATCTAAACCAGAAGTTAAAATAGTTTTGAATCCTAAATCAATCACGATTTGAAGTGAATTTTCGGCATCAGAAGTTCTGTCAAAAGCGCGATGAAAAGTACAAGGAAAAGGTTTTGCAAGTTCAATTAATTCTTGATTTCGTTCAAAATCAATTTTATTATCTTCATTCAAAATTCCAAAAACAAAACCATCAATTCTAAAATTTTTAATCATAATAATATTAGATTTCATTTGTTCAAATTCTTCATCAGAATAACAAAAATCTCCACCACGAGGGCGAATCATCACCATAATATCTTTGTCTGTTTCTTTTCGCAATGTTTTGATATCTTCAAAATCTGGTGTAATTCCACCTGTTGAAGCATCGGCACATAACTCAAACGTGAAGTTAATAACAATTACACAGAAGCAAATGGTTGGCAATATACATTTTTCGCTCCTCAAGATATTAATGGAATGATTGATATTTATGGTGGAAAAGATGGTTTTGAGGCAAAATTGGATGAATTATTTAATGCACCATCAGAAACAACAGGTCGAGAACAAGTGGATGTTACGGGACTTATTGGACAATATGCGCAAGGAAATGAGCCGAGTCATCACGTAGCGTTTTTGTACAATTAAATTGATAAACCTGAAAAAACAAAAGAATTGGTTCATAAAATTTTGGACGAACATTATAAAAATTCGCCAGATGGATTAATTGGTAATGAAGATTGTGGACAGATGAGTGCGTGGTATGTTTTGGCTTCGATGGGAATTTACAGTGTTACGCCAGGTTCTGGAATGTGGACGACGGTCGAGCCATATTTTGATGAAATCACGATTAATTTAGAAGATGGAACGAAGCATGTAATCACAAAAAATAATTATAAAGAAAATCAATTTTTAGGATTTGAATTTTTGAAAGATAGAGAGATTAAACCTATTTCTGAAAGTGAAAAAATTGTAACAGTTCCAGTTTTGGTTGCTGAAGACAGATCATTTCAAAATAAAATGAATGTTTAAGTAAAATCTTATGAACCTAATGCAAAAATTTATGTTTCGGTGAATGATAAAAAAGCTGAAATCTATAAAAGGCCAATTTCGATCAAAGAAACAACTACAATTTCTTCTTTTGTAGAATTGAATGGAAAGAAAAGTAAAACAATTTCTGGAACGTTTACAAAGAAACCAAATGATTATACAATTCAGTTGAATTCTACTTATACACCACAATATCATGCAGGTGGTCCACAAGGTTTATTGGACTGTATTATTGGTGATAGCAATTGGAAAAAAGGCGATTGGCAAGGATATTATGACCAAGATTTTGAAGCAATTGTTGACATGAAAAAAGCGAAATCAGTTTCTTCGGTTGTCATGAATTTCTTGCAAGATTCTCGTTCTTGGATTGTCTTACCGACAAAATTAGAAGTCTATACATCTAAGGATAATCAGAATTTTAAATTAGTTGGAATGTTAGAAAAACAAGTTGATACATTTGATAATAACGTTTTTTCTGATTCATGGAAAGTTCAGTTCAAAACAGAAAAAGCACGTTATATCAAAGTAAAAGCAACAAATTATGGTGCATTTCCAAAAGGTCATTTAGCAGAACCTTTTCAAGGGAAATCCTATATTTTCGTTGATGAAATAACAATCAAATAAGATAATATTCAAATTTATAAAAAGAGGTAAATCAATACGATTTGCCTCTTTTTTCGTAACTTTATATTCGAAATCGAAGAAAATGCAAACAGAAATTTTAAACAAAACATTACAAAATCGTTCTATCAATCCGACTGCGATGAGATTGTTGGTCTTGGATAAATTGATGAATGCAGAAGTTGCGCTGAGCTTGGCTGATTTAGAAATTGAAATGGATCAGGCAGATCGAGTAACAATTTATAGAACCTTAAAAACTTTCGAAGAAAATAAATTAATTCATTCAATCGAGGACGGAACGGGTTCTATAAAATATGCGCTTTGCGAGTCGAGTTGCAAATGTACGCCCGAGTTTACGCATGCTCATTTTCATTGCAACAATTGTAATCAAACGTTTTGTTTGCGAAATATTCATGTGCCAGAAATAAAACTTCCTAAAAATTTCGAAGCCGAACAATCTTCATTTATCTTAAAAGGAATTTGCGATCAATGTAAGTCCTAAACTTTGCAACCAGATTGCAGCAATAACTTTATAATTTTGAAATATAAATTTTTGAATTATGTCTAAAGCTTGTTGTAGTACGTCAAATGACGAACATAAAGATACTCATGATCACAATCACGAAGGTCATGACCACGAACACAATAATAGTAAAATTTTATTAGGTGCCAGTTTAGCTATTTTCTTTGCCGGAATTTTTGTTCAATATGTTTTAAAACCAACTTGGTTTGTTGATAATCAAATTATTCGTTTGATATGGTTTGGCATTTCTTATATTTTAGTAGCATTTCCTGTTTGGGGAGAAGCCTTTAAATTAGCTAAAAAGCTAGATTTCTTCAATGAATTTTCGTTGATGGGAATTGCGACTTTAGGTGCTTTCATTATTGGCGAATATCCAGAAGGTGTAGCGGTAATGTTGTTTTATACAATTGGCGAAATGTTTCAGGAAGCGGCGGTTAATAAGGCAAAAGGAAATATTAAAGCCTTATTAGATGTTCGTCCAGACACAGCGCATGTTTTACGAAATGGTAATTTTGAAACAATAAAACCGCAAGATGTGGCAATTGGAGAAACAATTCAGGTAAAAGTTGGGGAAAAAGTCCCGTTAGATGGAATTATGATTTCAGATAAAGGGAGCTTTAATACTGCGGCTTTGACAGGAGAAAGTAAACCTTCAACTTATAAAACTGGAGAAACTGTTTTGGCAGGAATGTTAAATCTTGAAAATGTAATTGAAATTCAAACGACTAAAAAATTTGAAGATAGCTCGATTGCAAAAATTTTACAAATGGTTCAAGATGCAGCTTCTCGCAAAGCACCAACTGAATTATTTATCCGAAAATTTGCAAAAATATATACGCCAATTGTTTTCTTTTTAGCTGCCGCTTTGGTGATTATTCCTTACTTTTTTGTTGACAATTATGATTTTCATGATTGGTTGTACAGAGGTTTAGTTTTCTTGGTTGTTTCTTGTCCTTGTGCGTTGGTTATTTCGGTTCCGTTGGGTTATTTTGGAGGAATTGGAGCGGCTTCACGCAACGGAATTTTAGTAAAAGGTTCTAACTTTTTAGATTTAATGGCGAAAGTAAACACAGTTGTGATGGATAAAACTGGAACAATGACGGAAGGCGTTTTCGAAGTTCAAAAAATTGAAACTAATCTTCCTGAAAACGATTTTTTAAATCTTGTTTCGGCTTTAGAAAAGCAATCTACGCATCCAATTGCGAAAGCGATTGTGGCAAGTCATCCATCAGAATTGAAAGCGATAGAAGTGGAAGAAATTTCTGGAAAAGGTTTGAAAGGAAAAGTTGATGGAAAAATAGTTTTAGCTGGAAATACTAAATTATTAGATTATTTCTCGATTCAATATCCACAAGAAATTCATGATATTGTAGAAAGCATTGTGGTGGTTGCAGTTGATGAAAAATATGCTGGATATATTACAATTGCTGATAAAATCAAGGAAGATGCGCAACAAGCAATTCAGAAAATGAAAGCTTTAGGTGTTTCGAAAACGATTATGTTGAGTGGAGATAAAAATACCATTACGCAAAAAGTTGCAAAAGAAGTTGGTGTTGATGAAGCTTTTGGTGGATTGTTACCAGAAGGAAAAGTAGAGAAAGTTGAAGCATTGAAAAAAGATCAAAATCAAGTGGTGGCTTTTGTTGGAGATGGAATCAATGATGCACCTGTTTTAGCTCTTTCTGATGTTGGAATTGCGATGGGTGGACTTGGTAGTGATGCTGCGATAGAAACTGCAGATGTTGTAATCCAAACCGATCAACCTTCTAAAATAGCAACGGCGATAAAAATTGGTCGTGAAACAAAAAAGATTGTGATACAGAATATCATTTTAGCAATGGGCGTTAAAATAATCGTGCTTTTCCTTGGTGCAGAAGGAATCGCCAATATGTGGGAAGCTGTTTTTGCTGATGTTGGGGTTGCTTTATTAGCAATTTTGAATGCGGTACGAATTCAACGAATGAAATTTTAGATAAAAAATAAAGCGATCAATTGATCGCTTATTTTTTTATGTATAAATCTTTCATCAAATCTAAATCAACCTTTAAAATATCAGTTAAATAATTTTCGACTGAACCAAAATTCTTATTAATCGCTTCATAAGAACTTTCTAAATATTCAGGTAAAACATCAATTAGATATTTATAATTTGGATCGATTTTTAAGATGTGAGCATATTTTTGTTCCAAAAAGATATTAGAAGCCAAATAATCATCCATAATTGTATCTAAATCGACTTTCAAAGCAGATAAAATCATTGCTGTTGCAAATCCAGTTCGATCTTTTCCAGCTGTACAATGAAATAAAATTGGCGTTCTATTTTTGTGTTGAATAATATCAAAAAAGCTTTTGTATTGCGTTTGACACGTCTTATCTAAAACAAAATCCTCGTAAATTTTGCACATAAATTCTTTCGGATTTGAAATTCCAGCTTTGAATTGTTTCACTAAATTTTCGAAATGTCCAGAAGAAATATCCAAATGAACTTCGTGATTACAACTATTTGGAATGTGATCTTGATTTTTTAAACGTTCGTAAGTCGTGCGTAAATCAATAATTGTTCGAATTGGAAAATCGTTTAAAATCTCCAAGTCATCATCTGTCAAATTTGCTAAATCATCAGATCGAATTAACAATCCTTTTCTAATGACTTCATTTTTTGTGTTAATTATTCCACCTAAATCTCTGCAATTAAATCCGCCTTCAAGTGGAAGAGTTCTTTGTTCGAGCGAGATTTCGCAAAAAGTATTTTCCATTTTCTGTTCGTTTTTTAGGTTATTTTTTGATATGTAAAAGTTAAGGCTAATTATTTAGTTATCATATTAAAATGATATTAAAAAAAGTATAACTTTTTACTTTAACATTTTATTATTCTTATTCAATCTAAATTTACTTTATATTCGCATAGAATTAGAATAAATCTAAATAATCTGATGGGAGATAAAGTGAAAATTGCGAAGGAGAAGTTCATCTTAAAAAAGAAAGAATTTGTGACACCACATCTTATTCGCGTTCATTTGGAAAATGATGATGTATCTTTTTTTAAGGATACAACGTTGGGCGGAACATGTAAATTACTTTTTCCACCGCTTGGGATCCGTGATATTCACTACGCTGAGTATGATGAAGAGAATCAAAAATGGATTTCGCCATCAGAAAAATTTAAACCAGTTTCTCGTACCTACACGTTGCGCGATATTGATGCAAAAAACAATGTGATTGTGATTGATATTGCAAATCATGGATTGAATGGTCCAGGATCGCGTTGGGCAAATGAGGCGAAAGTCGGAGATATGATTGGGGTTTCGATGAAGTCGAAAAAGAAAGACTTGGCTCCAAAAACAGATTTCATTTTCTTAGCTGCAGACTTAACAGGATTGCCAGTAATTTCGGCAATTATAGAGTCGCTTCCTGCTAAAACAAACGGAATTGTTTGTGTGGAAGTGCCAACAGAAGATGATATTCACCAAATTGAAACAAAAGCAAATTTAGAATTTAAATGGATTGTGAATCAAAATGTAGGAAGTGGAACAGCTTTATATAGTTTGACGAAAAATCAGCAATTTCCGAAACGCAAAGATGGAAAACGTTTTGCTTATGTTGCGGGAGAATCTAAATCTGTAAAGGAAATAAAATCATTTTTTAAAGATGATTTAGAATGGAAAAAAGACGAATTTTATTGTACATCGCATTGGAAAGCTGGAAAAGCAGAGAGAAATGCATTAGAAAATTGTCACGATAAAATAGAACAAGAATTGTTGGTAAGAGTTTTCTAAAAACAAGAGGGATATTTAATCAAAAGCTTCATCAGAAATGGTGAAGCTTTTTTTGATTATATAAGAATTGAAAAAACGGCTCAATTTTGAGCCGTTTTTTTGTTGTTATTTTACTATTGCATTTCCATTCTTCGCATTCCACCACCTTCTCTTGGTCGGTTTCCGTTTCCATTTTTTGTTGATTTTCCACCAAACTGATTTAAGTTGAATGTTAACGAGAACATTACAAAACGAGTCAGAATATTATTGCGTTGATCGATTGTTGATTCTGCTGTAATTGTACGCGTATAACTGTTATTTTGATTCAATAAATCGTAAACTTTAACACCAGCCTCCAATTTATCATCGAAGAAACGATACATCAAACTTGTATTCCACAAAAAGAAATCACGCTTGAAACCTGCTGCCATTCTCGAGTTATAATTGTAACTGAAATCATTTGTCCAAGTCAAATTTTTAGGAAAAGTAGAAATCGTTTTAATTCCGAAATTGTGCGTAATATTATTTTGATTATCAATTGAGTAATTGACATATTTAGAATTTGTAAAGTTCAAACGATAAGAAGGTGAAATCGTTAAATAATCACCATAATCCCAATTTAATCTCAATGTAGGTGATAGAGTTGTATTGTATTGCTCATATTTTACCGCATCTCTAAAACCTTGTGTTAAAGCATAACTCGCCGACATTCCTACATTTACTCTAAATTTATTGATCCCTTTTTGATATTGTTTATTAAAGAAAAAGTTACCATTCAAACGATAATTTCCTTTTACATTTTCATAGGTTGTAGTTCGTTTATAAATCGAATAATCCATTTCTGTGTAATTAACAATATTCGATTCGTTGTATGTATAACCTAAGTTAGCGTTAAATCCTTGACGCGTTTTACGATCAAAATTGCTGAACATCAAATTGATTTGATGCGCTTTATTTGGATCAAGATCTGGGTTACCTTTGAAAACATCTAACGGATCAGTTTCATCTAGAATAGGTAAAACTTGTGATGTCGAAGCCAAACTTGTCTGATAATTATACATTAAATAAATCGAGTTGTTTCCGCTTTGATAACGAATATTTCCCGAAATATCTGGCAAGGTTTTGTTTTGAGTTGAGCTGTAATCATCTGCTTTAAACGTTCCAAAATTTTGTTGATTATATATATTTGCTCCAAAACGTACAGTTGCTGAAATTTTATTTTTGTTCAATAATAATTGTGCATATGGATTAAATTCATTCAATTGAGTTGAATAAAAACGCGTCAAATCATTGTTTAAATTATCATATTCTCCCGTTACATCATTATAATTCCATGTTCTATTATTGGTTTCAGAATCAGTTAAATTATAAGCAGAACCAACAGCAATTTTCAAAGAATCTGTAATTGGATACGTATATTTTACATCAAAATTGTATTGATTATTCTTCGAAATATTTTTTTCATTGATGTTTCGATAAATATCCGCTATCGAATCATTTGTATATAAAGTTGTCGAATTGATGAACGAATTTCGATCTGTTTTCCCAATCGAAATACTTGAATTAAAGTCTAGATATGATTGATTTTTGAATTTCTGATTAAGTGATAATAATGTATTAAATGTATTCGAATTTGATTTTCCATTCGATGTTTGATTCATTTGATTTCTCAAATCACCCAAATCTGAATATGTTTTAATATCCGAAATCGATGAATTTGTAGATGATGAATTACTAAACGATGGATAAAAATAAATTTTTGTATTGTTTTTCGTCCATTCTAAATTTGTTCCAAAATTATGACCATACGTTTCACTTTTAGTTTTAGAATTCGCATCAGAAGTATAAATATTTTTTGGAGCAAAATTTTCGATGTGTTTATATTGATCATTTTTTGAAAACGAATGATTTAAACGATAATCAGCACCAATTTTCAAATTAACATTTAATTGATCGCTATAATTCAATCCAATCGAAGTATTTGTCGTTATACCATCAGAACCTCTTCTTCCCATTCCACCACGACCACGCGAACCTTCACCGCTTGTCATTCCAGAAGCTGCAATATCCGTCGAAGACCCAATCAAACTAATTTTCTTTTTACCTTTAAAATAGTTCGCCATCAAATTGCCTTCGTAATGATTATCCGTTCCATAACCCGCTGTTGCTTTCAGCATATAACCTTTCTTTTTATCCTCTTTCAAGGTAATGTTTAGCGAAGATTTATCCGATTTCGAACGTTCTCCAGAGAATTTTTCATTTTTCGTTTTATAATCCGAAACCTGAATTTTTTTGATAATATCTGCAGGTAAATTTTCTAACGCAACTTTTCCATCCGTTCCAAAAAATGGTTCACCATCAATCAAAATCTCATTAACATCTTTTCCATTTACCGTAATATTTCCGCTGTCATCCATCTCAAAACCTGGTAATTCTCTCAACAAAGCTTCCAAATTTGCATTCGGTTTTACTTTGTAAGAATCAGCATTATACTCGATTGTATCTTGTTTTACAACAATAGGTTCCACATTTGTTACCACAACCTCATCTAAATCATAAATCATCGGATTAATGATAATTGTTCCAAGATCAATATTGTTTTTGATGGATTCGAAACTTTGTTTGAAAACGCCTTCTAAAGGATCATCAATGATTAAATAAACAGGTTTATCTTGTAGATTAACTTCAATTTTGAACGTACCATCATCATTTGTAGATGTAGTAGAAATTTGTGCAGAATCGACTTTGTTGCCTAAAATAACTTCAGAATCAGTTAAAGGAAAATTAAGCACATCCGTTACTTTTCCCGTAATTGTGACTTTTTCTTGTCCAAAAGAAAAAATCGTAATCAAACTAAAAAGAAATGACAGAATATATTTTGTCATGAGATGAATTGGTTTCTTCATCTGTTAGACATCAAATTTTGAGCAAAGTTTAATTTTGATTAAAGTTTTTTCCAACTTTTATCCGAAATTTTATTTAGATCAATTTCAGAAGTTGTGATAAAAAGAGGTGTAATTTCTACAATTCGCTTTACCTGAGTTGTTTTTAGGTTAGATTCTGGACAAAAAGTTTCGATTAAAACAATTTTTTCTGAATCAGAAGAATTGGATTTATAAAGCGTTTTTTGAATTTTTTTATCAATTTTCCAATTTGTACAACTTCCAATACTATAATATTCGAAGGTTAGAAGTGGAAGAAATCCGAAGATAATTCCAAAGATAAATTTCATCACATTCATAAAACTCCATCCGTCTTTCTTTTTGATAGAAAGTAGAAAAAGTACATAAATACTAACTGCCGCAGCAAATGTTAAAAGCTTTGGAAATAGTTTCGCAAAATCATGATTCGCGAATTCTAAACTGATAAAATCTCCAATCAGAAAGTATCCAATAAACCATATAATAAAAATTGTACAGATGATTAAGATAATATTTCGAAGAGTTTTATTCATTTCGCTTTAAGGTTTGTGTGGTATAAATATAAAAATATTCCTGTCAATAGACAGGAATACTCATACTAAAATAGATTTATTTATAAGATTTCAATAAATTCTCTAAAATTTCGCAGGCACATTCCGCCAAGTTTGTTCCTGGACCAAAGATTGCATCTGCACCATTTTGATAAAGATAATCATAATCTTGACGCGGAATAACACCTCCGACTACGATATAAACATCGTCTCTACCTAATTCTTTCAATTGTTTCACAACTTCCGGAACCAATGTTTTGTGACCTGCTGCCAAAGAAGAAATTCCTAAAATATGAACATCATTCTCTACAGCTTGTTTCGCAACTTCTGCTGGCGTTTGGAACAAAGGAGAAATATCCACATCAAATCCCATATCCGCAAAAGATGTTGCAACGACTTTCGCACCACGATCGTGACCGTCTTGTCCCATTTTTGCCACCATAATACGAGGGCGACGTCCGTCTTCTTCTGCAAACTCATCAGCTAAATTACGAGCTTCCTCAAATTTATTCATTTTACCTGCTTCCATAGCATAAACTCCTTGAATTCCTCTTGTAATCGCTTTGTGACGACCAAAAACGGCTTCTAATGCATCAGAAATTTCACCTAACGTAACACGACGACGAGCCGCTTCGATAGATAATTCTAATAAATTTCCTTCGCCAGTTTCAGCAGCTTTTGTTAATTGCGCTAAAATATCTTGAACAGCTTCGCTATTACGCTCGGCCTTAATTTGATTTAATCGATCAATTTGTTTTTGACGAACAGCAGTGTTGTCAACTTCTAAAATTTCGAACTCTTGTTGTTCTAATTTCGAGCGGTAAGCATTTACACCAACAATTGCGACTTCACCAGAGTCAATTTTGGCTTGTTTTTTTGCAGCAGCTTCTTCAATACGCATTTTTGGAATTCCAGCTTCTATGGCTTGCGTCATTCCACCTAATTCACGAACTTCTTGAATATATTCCCACGCTTGATTTGCCATTTCATTTGTCAAAGATTCAATCATAAAGCTTCCTCCAAAAGGATCAGCCGTTCTACAAATTTGAGTTTCCTCTTGTAAAATGATTTGTGTATTACGTGCAATACGAGCCGAGAAATCTGTTGGCAAAGCAATTGCTTCGTCCAACGCATTGGTATGCAAAGACTGCGTTCCTCCTAAAGCAGCAGCTAACGCTTCTATCGCTGTACGACCAATATTGTTATAAGGTTCTTGCTCTGTTAAACTCCAACCAGAAGTCTGACAGTGCGTTCTCAACATTAATGATTTTTTATTTTGAGGCTCAAATTCTTGCATCAATTTTGCCCATAACATACGAGCAGCTCTCATTTTTGCAATTTCTTGAGGGAAATTCATTCCAATCGCCCAGAAAAATGATAAACGAGGAGCAAAATCATCAACTTTCAATCCTGCTTCCAAACCAGTTTTTACATATTCGTAACCATCTGCAAGGGTATAAGCCATTTCCAAAACAGGCGTAGCTCCAGCTTCTTGCATGTGATAACCCGAAATAGAAATTGAATTGAAGCGAGGAATTTTTTGAGAAGTATATTCGAAAATATCTGCAATAATTTTCATTGAAGGAGTTGGCGGATAAATGTATGTATTACGCACCATGAACTCTTTCAAAATATCATTCTGAATTGTACCAGAAAGTTGATCTTGCGAAACACCTTGCTCTTCTGCAGCTACAATGTAAAAAGCTAAAATAGGAAGAACAGCTCCGTTCATTGTCATCGAAACCGAAATTTTATCCAATGGAATTTCATTGAACAAAATCTTCATATCTTCTACAGAATCTATCGCAACGCCAGCTTTACCTACATCTCCTACAACACGTTCATGATCTGAGTCGTAACCGCGGTGAGTAGCCAAATCAAAGGCAACAGAAAGCCCTTTCTGACCAGCAGCTAAATTTCTTTTATAAAAAGCATTCGATTCTTCTGCAGTAGAAAAACCTGCATATTGGCGAATTGTCCAAGGTTGACGAACATACATTGTCGTATAAGGACCGCGTAAATATGGGGCAACTCCGGGTAAAAAGTTAATCTGTTTCAGATTTTTTACATCATCGTAATTGTAATCACTTTTGACTTGTAAACTATCTAATTCAAATGACTCTATATGTGATGGATTAGAATTTAGATTTCGTTTAAATCTTAAATTCGAAAAATCTGTTTTGTGATTCATCTTGCTAAGATAAATAATTATCCATTAAATTTTATAAAATTACCAATTTTTGAAACTGCTTTTTTCAACTTTTTGTCAACAAAAGTTGAAAAAACATTTTAATCGAGTTTTTTGGTAAAATTATTGATTTAATTTGATTATCAGTAAATTAAAAACACACAAAAGTAATTATTATGAAGTTAGATTTTAACAATAAAAACATTCCAGAGATTTTAAGTGAATTTCAGGATAAAAATACCTTTCAATGGCAAAATGATATTTTTGATTTGATGAAAAAGATCGATTCAAAAGAAGAAAAAGTTAATTTCCATTATTCGAGAGAAGATAATGTTTATATATCAAATTTTGATCCTCAATTTGTGAATGAAACGTTTCATTCGTTAAATAATTTTTTAGGATTGAAAAAAGGAGATTCTACACTTTTAAGTTCATCGGTTTTAGAAAATGAAGGAGAAATTTCATTGGTTCAAGCCATAGAAGGAGGTTTTGATTTGTATTGTCATGAAGATTCGGATAAAGTGAAGATTCCATTAACGGACGAAAGTCAAGACGAGATAGGATACGCATTAAATTATGCTTATTTGACAAAGAAACAGATTGAAAACTCTTTTGAAGATTTAGCAAGAATCGAAAAAATTGCTGTCGAAAGTGATGATTTGTCAGATGATTTGAAAAGTAAATTGAATGATCAAACGAAAACAACTTTTTATCAAGTTTTTACCGCGAATGGGTTTCCGATTGCAGTAAAGAAAATAGATGAAACAGATTATACAGTTTTAGATAAAATAGAACTTTCGGAAGATGAAAAAGGTAATTTAGTCTTGAATTCGCCTTACGAAAAAGAATCACTAAATTTAAATAGACAGGCTGTTGTTTCGGATGATCAGAAAAAGTTTAGATGGATTTTTGGAAATGAGTGTAAGTTGAATGGGAAAGATGTGGTGAATTTAGAATTGATTGAAGAAAAATTAAAACCATATATCGATTATAACTTTATTGTGATTGCTTTTCCGAAAAAAGGATCTACAGAAGATGTAATTTCTTTGGTAATAGAAAGTCGATTTGCTGAACATGTTGATATTCCAAAAAGTGAATTAGAACCTTATGAAGTTCCGCAACAAACATTTTTTATAGGAGATTTCCCGAAAAGTAATGATAAAGCTGCTATACGTGCAGAGTTAATTAGATTGTTGAAAGAATCCAACGATAATAATTAATTAAAAAAGGGATACGACATCGTCGTATCCCTTTTTTAATTTAAGCAATAAACAATTTTTAGTATTGAATATCAATTAAAGATTTTAACGGAATCAAAACTCCATTCTTAATTTGTAAAAATTTATCCGTAACAGACCAAACAGTCGTCTCAATTTTCTTAGGACCTTGATCTGTTTGAAATGTAATATATGCTTTCGATTTGAATTCGTTTCCTAATCTTACTGCACCATTCAATTTGTTTGCCTCTACCGTTACTTCGTCTTTTGGCGCGTCTAAAAATTTATAGTTTCTTACTTCTTCTTTTTCGATAAGTTCTGCTTTCATCATTTTTTTAAATTTTGGTTAATTTAATCTTCCATAACACATGTATGAAATTAATCATATTTTTCAATAAACCATAACTTTCGTCATATTTTTTTGAACTTAATTAGAATTATTCAAAATACAGACCAAAATCAATTTTATGAAATTAAAATTGGATTAGAATATTAATCTTTTCTTCAACATATTAATCTGAAATAATATTATAGAAATCACTAAATTTGCAGAATGTCAGACGAAAAGAAATTTAAATCCGGTTTTGTAAATATCATAGGAAATCCAAATGTTGGAAAATCTACTTTGATGAATATGTTGATGAAAGAGCGTTTGGTTATCGCAACACACAAAGCGCAAACTACACGTCATCGTATCAAAGGTATTTTAACAGGAGAAGATTATCAGATTGTATTTTCGGATACGCCTGGTGTTTTGGATCCTGCTTATGAACTGCAAACAAAAATGATGGATGCAGTAAATGAATCGTTGGTGGATGCTGATGTGATTCTTTATGTTGTAGAAATTGGAGAAAAACGATTGAAAAATGAACAAGTTTTCGAACGTCTGCAAAAAACATCTACACCAATTATTTTATTATTGAATAAAATTGATACAGCTACGCCAGATCGATTAAATGAAGCAGTAGAATATTGGCACGAATTATTACCAAAAGCAGAGATTTTACCTATTTCGGCAAAAGAAAACGTGAATGTAGATTTGTTGATTAATAAGATCAAAGCAATTATTCCAGAAGGTCCGCAATATTATCCAGAAGATCAATTAACAGACCGTTCGGAGCGTTTTATTGTAAATGAAGTAATTCGCGAAAAGATTTTATTAAACTATCAAAAAGAGATTCCATATTCTGTTGAGGTAGTAACAGAACGTTTCAAAGAAGATTTGAATTTAATTTCTATCGAAGCTGAAATTTTTGTTGAGCGTGACTCTCAGAAAGGAATTATTATTGGACATAAAGGAGAGTCTTTATCGAAAGTAGGAAAAGAAGCAAGAGAAGAGTTAGAGAAATTCTTTGATAAAAAAGTATTCTTGAAACTTTTCGTGAAAGTGCGAAAAGACTGGAGAAGCAAAGAGAATGATTTGCGTCGTTTTGGTTATTAAAAACGGTTAAAAAATAGATAAGTCTTGAGAAATCAAGACTTTTTTTGTGGCTTTACCTAAATTTTAGTTGTAAATTTATAGAACAATCTATTCTAGAATTTAATTATTATGGCTAAAATATTATTTCCAACCGATTTTTCGGAAACAGCGAACAATGCTTTTTTGTATGCGTTAAACCTTGCAAAAGTTCTCAAAACTAATATTAAGTTAGTCTCGGTACAATCAAATCTTAAAAATTATCTTGAAGTTACAGAAGAAAACTTCGAAAATTATATCAATAAACTTAAAAATATTGCAAAAGAAAATAACCTTGAACACGTTAAAATAGAGAGTTCTTTGGTTGTTGGCGATTTGTTGTTGATGATTTTGGATATTATCAACAAAGAAGATATACAATACGTGGTGATGGGAACGAATGGACAAAATAGTTTAGGCAAAAAGTTTTTTGGTTCTAACACGGTAAATGTCATTAACAATTCGCCTGCACCTGTGTTGGTTGTTCCAAATAATGTAAAATTTAAAGAAGAAAGAAATTTTGCTTACGCTACATTGTTCAATCAAAAAGAAGCAAAAGCTTTGGCGCAAATGGAAGAAGTGACAAAACGTTACGATAAATTGTTGAACATTGTACATGTTGATGATAAATCGATTACTCCACAAATGTTAAGCGTGAAAAAAGAATGGGAAGAAGAATATCCTGAAGCGATGATTACAATTGAACCGAATAAAGATGTAGAAGATGGTTTAATCACTTATTGTACAAAAAACAACATCGATGTTTTAGGTGTTGTTCACCGTGAATTATCGTCTTTCGAAAGATTATTTACAATCAATCATAGCCAACGATTATTATCGAGTGCAAATGTTGCATTATTGGTTTTTCAGGAAAGTAAATAAATCAAAAACACAAAAATTTGAGCGGAGAATTCTCCGCTTTTTTGATTGGCTAAATTTTTGCAACAAATTTTCAAAACACTTTTATGACGGAACTTCAGAAAATACAAAACCTCAAAAAACATAAAGCTATTGCGACAGGATTATTCATTTTGATGGCTTTTATTTACTTTTTGATGGTGTATCTAAGTCAACATTCGCCAGCGAAATGGATCGGATATGTGGAAGCATTTGCCGAAGCAGCGATGGTTGGTGCGCTTGCCGATTGGTTTGCGGTTACAGCTTTGTTCAAATATCCGCTTGGACTTAAAATTCCGCATACAAATCTGATTGAAAATAGTAAAAATGCAATCGGAGATAATTTGGGACAGTTTGTAACTGAGAATTTTTTGACGCCATCTACAATTCGTCCATATATCGAGAAATTAGAAGTTGTAAAATACGCAGCAGATTGGTTGAATAAACCTACGAATCAAGAAATGTTGCAAGAAGAGTTGATTAATTTCTCCAAGAAAATTGTCAAAGACTTAGATGATAAAGATGTCGTTGATTTTATAACCTTGAAAGGTGATGAAATTTTAAAACAATTTGATTTACCTGAATTAGTATCATCAAGTTTAGAGTATATTTTAGAAAAGGAAAAACACGACGAAATTTTAGAAGCAATTATTCCAAAAGCAAAAGAATATATCTTAGAAAGTGATTTGATTATTAAAGATAAATTAAACGAAAAACATCCTGTGATTTCATTTTTTGCTGGTAAAAAAATATCGAAAGGAGTAGTAGAAGGCGTGGTGAGTTTTTTGGATGAGGTTGAAGAAGATAAAGAACATCCAGTTCGTCATAATATCGAACGAATTATCCGAGAAAACATTCAGAATATAAAAGAATCTCCCGATTGGAAATTTAGGTTAGAATCGCTTCGAGATGATTTTATCACAAAAGAACGATTGAATGATTATGCTTTGGATTTGTGGTTGGCGATTAAACAAAATCTGACCGAAAGTTTTGATGATGAAAATTCTGCAATGCAAGTTTACATTAAGAAAAACATTAAAAAGTTAACCGAAAATTTGAACGATAACCAAGAAATGATTGATAAAATTAATGGTTGGGTGCGTCATTTTATTTACCGTATGATTTTACGAAATGTCAAAGAAATGGAAAGCTTGATTAGTAATACGGTTGATAAATGGGAAGGAAAAGAATTGAGCGAAAAGCTAGAATTGGAAGTTGGAAAAGATTTGCAATTTATTCGGATTAACGGGACGCTGGTTGGTGGACTTGTTGGTTTGGTTATTTACACGATTACGCAATTGGTATTTCATTAAAATATAAAAGCTCGAGAATTTCTCGAGCTTTTTCAATTAACAACTATAAATATTACTTAACTATGTTAAGTTTTTCATCTGCTTTCCAAATTCTATATTCTAAAGTATAGCCTTTTGGTACGTAAACTACGATTGGTAATTTGCTATTGTAACGCGTCTGCAAAGATTGAGCATGTACAATTTTTTCGACAGATTTGTTGTCACTACATCCCATTAAAGTTCCTGCTATATTTCCATCAGTTTCGAAATTAAAATAATCATAACCCCAACCATCAACAGTTTTTTGATCAAAATTTCCACTTAAGAAAAATTGATTACAAGAATCAACCTTTGTTTTTTTCCCAGCAAATATTTCAACTAAATAGTTTTCTTCATTGGCTTGTGGTTTTAAAGTGATAATTTTCTGTTCATATCCATCTTTTGCTTTTGGATACATTGAATAATCTATTTTCATATTTTTTTGTGCGAATGTTACCATAACCATTAATAATGCTAAAACGCTAAATACTTTTCTAAATTTCATACTAATCTGATTTTATTTGTTTTTCTATTAGTAAGATGCAAAAGTTAGGTGAATGGTTGTGTGAGGAAATGTTAAATATTTGTGAAATAAAAAAAGACAATCAAATTGATTGTCTTTTTTGCTCCTCCTCTTGGGCTCGAACCAAGGACCCTCTGATTAACAGTCAGATGCTCTAACCAACTGAGCTAAGGAGGAGTATCGTTATCGATATTGTGTTGCAAATATAGAGCAAATTTTATTACTTCCAAATCTTAAAAGTATTTTTTTTCGTTCTACAAGTCGCATTAATAGGCAACTCTTTGAAAATGAATTAGAAATAATTTAAAAAAATTTATTCATAATGACGAAAAATTCCTTGTTGTGTTGCCGTCCACAATGATCCTTCTTTATTTGCTGCTTTTAACGCGCTTGCAGCCCACGTATTACACGTAAAAAATAAGCTATAACTTCTTTTTGCTTCGTAAAACGAATCACTATCTCCATAAACAGCATCTGTTTTTATTAATTCGACTTTGTTATTTTGATCCAAATCAAATGATTGCTTGATGTAAACAATTAATTTTTGATACTCTTCTACACTCAAATCAACTCTTTTACAATCGTCATCTATCGTCATATTATCATAAAAAGTAGTATGCATCGCCGAATCTCCTAACCAAAATGCAGCGTTGAAAGCTGTAGAAAATTTAAGATCTTTCCATTCTGGTGTATCCAAATAAAAGCCTTTATCTCCCCAACCAAAGGCAATATATTTGTATTCTTTTTTCGATTTTGTATGCGAAAAAGGCACAAAAGTAGACCAATCAATCGTTTCAGATTTTACAGGAACTACAATGTCTGTATGTACACCATTTGTCAAAATATACGCAGTAATTTGATCGTTAGGCTTATCTTTTTGTTTATTCACTGGAATTAATGGCAACAAAACCACCGCAAGTAAATAAACAATAATAAGTAAAACTAAAAGGCCTAATATTTTGAGTAGAATTCGGAAGATTTTTTTCATAGTATTAAGTTGAATAACGAATATAAAAAGATCTGTTCAAATAGTTGAACGGATTTTTTTATATAATTTAGGTATATTTATCTTCAAACCGATTACATATGAAATATTTATTGTTAATTTTTTTTCCAATATTTAGTTTTGGTCAAGAAAAATTCAAGGTTGAATATGAAGTTCGTAAGTTCATGAATTTCGGAAAAACAGAACAAGATTTAGAAACTGAAAAACGTTATTCTCGACCATTATATATAGAATTAACTGGTGATAATAATCGTTGTTCTCAAAAACAAATTGTAAAACTTGATAATTCTCAAGGAGCTACAAGCAATTTAAATTACATTGGCGGCTACAAAGACTTAGAAAGTTATTATGATTTTGATAAAAATTATTTAAAGGTTTCAAGAGAAATGGATAATAAATTGTACTTGATAAAAGTAGATTTCACTAAAATAAATTGGAATTTGACTCGAGAAACTAAGGTTATAAAAGGATTTAATGTTAAGAAAGCAATATACGAAGAAGGTGATTTATTACTCGAAGCTTGGTATGCTACAGAAATAAAATCGAAATGTGGACCTAATAATTATAATAATCTTCCTGGATTAATATTGGAGATGAGAAAATCATTTAAAACCGTTCCTGATCAATATATGACATATAAATTAGAATCTATTCAATTGGATAATTCATTAAAATTTACTGAACCTAATAAAGGAAAATTAATCAATCAAGAAGAGTTTAAAAAACTTGAAAGTGAATATAAAAAAAGAGTACAAATGATGGTCGACGCAGAAAACTCTAGCGGAGGAGTTGAAAAAGATTAATTAAAAACAAAAACCTCGCAATTGCGAGGTTTTTCTTAATTTGATTCGTTGTAAAGTGTATTATGATCCTTGTCCAAGAAATTAAATTGTAAGTATTTGTACGCATCTCTTGGTACAATCTTAATCCACTTTTTATGCTTAAAAAACCATTTCATCTGAATGCTTGGCAATCCATGTTGTAAATAAGCAGCTACGAAAGGATGCACGTGCAACGACATTTTTCGTAAATCCTTATCTTTTCTATCAAGGATATTCAAGAGCACTTGTTCAATTTTATCAATTGTAACGATAGGTGCTTCAACTTCATTCGATTCTTGGTTAGGATTTTCTTCAGTTGTAACAAAATTCACCTCTGGGCGAACGCGTTGTCTTGTAATCTGAATTAATCCAAATTTACTTGGTGGCAAAATCTTATGTTTTGCTTTATCTTTCGCCATTTCAGCTCTCAGATGTTCAAACAATTCTTTTTTATGTTCTACATCCGTCATGTCAATAAAATCGACCACAACAATTCCTCCCATATCACGTAATCGCAACTGACGTGCAATTTCAGAAGCAGCAATTTTGTTTACGGCAAAAGCTGAATCTTCCTGATTTTTAGAATTTCGAGAAATATTTCCCGAATTCACATCAATTACGTGTAACGCTTCTGTGTGTTCAATCACAAGATATGCACCTTTAGATTGTGGAATAGTTACCGTTTTACCAAAAGCTTGTTTAATTTGTCTTTCGACATTAAACTTCTCAAAAATTGGAACAAATGGATCGTCGTATTCTTTTACCAAATTAATTTTATCTGGTGCAATAACTTCCAAATATTCGCGCATTTCGTCAGCTAATTCGTCATCATCAACAGAAATTTTAATAAAATCATCATTAAAATTATCTCTTAAAATAGAAGAAGCTCTGTCCATTTCGCTAAGAATTTTAGCTGGGGCTTTCTTTTTCTGAAGATTTTTGAAGATTTGAGTCCATTTGTTTAACAAATAAGCCAAATCTGCTTGCAACTCTTCTGCGTTCTTCTCTTCGGCAACTGTTCTGATAATAACTCCGAAGCCTTCTGGTGTTAAACCTTCTAAAATTTTGATTAAACGATCGCGTTCTGGTTTTTGTTTGATTTTTTGCGAAATCGAAACACGTTCCGAAAATGGAACTAAAACTAAATAGCGACCAGCAATTGAAATTTCAGAAGTAATTCTTGGTCCCTTCGTATGGATTGGTTCTTTTGTAATTTGAACCAAAACGGAATCACCAGGTGCAAAAATATCAGTAATCTGACCATCTTTATCAATTGGTGCTTCCATACGGAAGTTTTTCAATTTTTCGGTTTTGTACGTTCCGTTCGCTACAATTTTATTGTAAGAGTTAGAAGAACGTATTTGTGGACCTAAGTCATGATAATGTAAAAATGCATCTTTCGAATAACCAATGTCAACAAAGGTTGCATTTAAACTAGGAGCTAATTTTTTGATTTTTCCCAAGTAAATATCGCCAACTGCAAACCCATCATTTGCAGTATCTTGATGAAATTCCATCAATCGGCCTTCATCTAAAACTGCGATGCGTACTTGATCAGCTAAGGCTGAAATTACTAATTCTTTACTCATCAAAAAATTATGTTTTTAAAAATGATAAAAGCACTTTCCAAAATTTCCATTGAAAAGTGCTATCTTGTAAAAAGACTAAATTATTAATAGCTTAGCTACTAATTATTTTTTCTTTTTGTGTCTGTTAAGACGACGACGTTTTTTGCGTTTGTGCGTCGCTACCTTATGTCTTTTACGTTTTTTTCCGCTTGGCATGATACAATTATTTTATTGTTATTTGATTACGTTTGCTTCGCTAGTCTTTACATCTTCGATGAAAGTTTTAGCTGGTTTAAATGTAGGAACGTTGTGTGCTGGGATAATGATAGAAGTACCTTTTGTAATGTTTCTACCTGTTTTTTCAGCTCTAGTTTTAATAGTAAAAGAACCAAATCCTCTTAAGTATACATTTTCTCCTTCTACTAATGATTTAATCACCTCCTCCATAAACGATTCTACCACCCTTTGAGTATCGCTCTTTTCAAGTCCTAATTTACCTGAAATGTTATTTACTATTTCTGCCTTTGTCATAATTCCTCTTATTATTCTTAAATTTGAAAGCGGGTGCAAATATAACGATAGTATCCCAACAAAAAAAGATTTTTTCAGTTTTTATGAACTTCAACTATCTGATTTTGTCATATTTTGACAAAAATAAACGAGATTTACCTTGGCGTCATACAAAAGACCCTTTTCACATTTGGTTGTCGGAAATTATTCTCCAACAAACAAGGGTTGACCAAGGTATGAAATTTTACAATAATTTCATACAAGAATTTGAGACTATTTTCGATTTGGCAAATGCCGACGAACAAAAAGTGCTAAAACTTTGGCAAGGACTGGGTTATTATTCCCGTGCCAGGAATTTACACTTCACGGCAAAGACGATTGCTGATGAATTAAATGGACAATTTCCGAATAATTTCAAAGATTTAAAAAAGCTAAAAGGCGTAGGAGATTACACTGCTGCTGCAATTGCATCTATTGTGTATGATGAATCTGTACCTGCTGTAGACGGAAATATGTTTCGAGTTTTTGCGCGATATTTTAATATTACTGATGATATAAGTTCGCCTAAAACAAAGAAGATTTTCTGGGATTTGGGCTTAGAAATCATTGATAAAAAACGTCCGGGTGATTTTAATCAGGCGGTAATGGATTTGGGTGCAACAATTTGTACACCAAAACAGCCAAAGTGTGAAATTTGTCCACTTAATGAGTCTTGTGAAGCGCTTCGATTAAATAAAGTCAACGAATTGCCTATAAAATTGAAAAAGACAAAAGTTTCGAATCGTTTTTTACATTTTATTCTCATCGAAAATGAAGATAAAATTGCCTTGTCTAAACGAATTGGAAATGATGTTTGGAAAAATTTATTCACTTTTCCAAAAATAGAAACCGAAACTGACTTGTTGGATAAAGGTTGGATTTTAGATCAAAATCTTGAAAATAATCTAACTTTTATCGAAGAGGAGAAACATATTTTGTCGCATCAAAATTTATTTATAAAATATTGGAAATTAAATGTATCTTTAATAGATATAACAAATTTGAAAGCCGAAAATGATTTTGAAATGATTGCTTTAAATGATCTAGAACATTATCCGCTTCCAAAACCAATAGAAAAATTTATAAATAAACATTATTTGGATTAACTTTGTAAGTAACAAGCCACTAAAAATCTATTACAACTATGAATGGAACAACGAATAAAGTACTTTTGATCGGAAATTTGGGTGATGATGTAAAATTGCATCATTTTGACGAACAAAATTGTATTGGACGATTTCCTATTGCAACGACAGAGTCTTACATCTCGAGAACAGGAGAACGAATTACAGAAACAGAATGGCACAATATTGTGACACGCAATAAATTGGCAGAATTATGTGATCGTTATCTGAAAAAAGGAGATAAAGTTTTTGTTGAAGGACGCATCAAAACGCGCAAATGGGACGATAACGGACAAACGCGTTATACAACAGAGATCGTAGCAAATTCAATCGAGTTTTTGACACCAAAAATTGACAATGAACAACGTCAAGCCATGCAAAATGATCAGAACAAAGTTCAGCAAAGTCAACAAAACACAACAGTTGTCGAGCCACCTTTTATAGATGAAGGAGAAGACGATTTGCCTTTTTAGAAATTAAAAAATTAAATGAATTTTAAAAAACTTAACGTTTTACGTTATACAATGAATTTTAAAACTATAATAGCATTATGTAGTAGTGCTATTTTTTTTGTGTCGTGCAATAAAAGCGAGGAAGTTGCCAAACCTTTAGGACAAGTTCGCCTCGAATATCCGCAACAAACTTATCTGTCTTTCAAAGAAAATGTACCCTATACTTTTCAATACTCAAACTTTGGGAAGGTCATTATGGGTAAAAAACCAAACTCTTTCAATATTGTTTATCCAAGAATGAAAGCGACAATTTACCTGACATATTTTCCAGTTCAGTCTCCACAAGATTTAATCGTTCAAATAAAAGAAAGTGAAAGTTTTGTGCAAGAACAGACGGTTAAAGCCAGTTTTATCTCGCCACAAGAATTTTCTTTTCCAGAAAAAAAGGTTTTTGGTACTATGTATGAATTAGGAGGAGAATCAGCGATTAATATTCAGTTTCATGCGACGGATAGTGTAAAGAATTTTTTAGCAGGTTCGGTTTATTTCAAAACTCAACCAAAACCCGATTCTTTAGCTCCAGCAGTTGATTATATCAAAAAAGATGTAAAAAAATTGTTAGAAACCTTAGAATGGAAAAAATAAACCGCTTTGATAAATAAATTCGATTAATTTTGTAATCGTTTAATAAAATTAGAACATAAATAAATTTAAAACAATATGTTAATACAGATAGCTACCTTAATGCTTAGTTTGATGCTTTTAGTAATGTTGCACGAACTAGGACATTATGTAACAGCGCGATGGTTTGGCGTTCGTGTTGAACGTTTCTTTTGTTTTTTCGATGTGAAATTTGCCATTTGGAAAAAGAAAATTGGTGATACTGTTTACGGTATCGGTTGGTTGCCTCTTGGAGGATACGTAAAACTTTCGGGAATGATTGACGAAAGTATGGATTTGGAACAAATGAAACAAGAACCAAAACCATGGGAATTCCGCGTAAAACCAGCTTGGCAACGATTAATCATTATGTTAGGAGGTATTATTGTGAATATCATTTTAGCGATGATTATTTATACTATTTTATTCATTTCTCAAGGAAAAAGCTTTGTTGATGTAAACAAAATGCAATATGGAATCGAAGCGAATGCAACGCAAACTAAATTCGGCTTGCAAAAAGGTGATATTCCAGTTGGTGTAAATGGTGTTAAATATCAAGCATTAAATGAAATTGGAAAAGAAGCCTTGTTAGGTGGTGAAACTTTAGATGTAAAACGTCAAGGAAAAGAAGTTTCTTTACCAATTACAGAAGATTTCAGAACTGAAATTTTAAACGCTAAAGGCGCTTTCTTTATTCCTCAAATGCCAACCGTTGTGGATTCAGTTGTAGAGAATAGCGCAGCACAAAAAGCAGGTTTATTAAAAGATGATAAAGTAATTGCTATTGATGGTTTCACAACACCTCTATTTTCAGATTTAACAAATAAATTAAAAGAATACAAAGGGAAAACTGTTTCTTTGAGTGTTGAAAGAAAAGGTGAGCCTGTAGAGTTGATGGTTAATGTAGGTAAAGATGGAAGCATTGGATTTCTTCGATCAACAGCGTATTTAGATTCATTGATTTCTAAGGAAGATTATACAATTGGTGAAGGAATCGCAAAAGGAATCGTAGAGCCATTTGAAGTGATTGCAACGCAAGTTCGTGGAATTGGGACATTGTTCCAAGTAAAAGACGGTCGTAAGCAAGTTGCTGGACCAATTGGAATGGTAAAACAAATGCCAAAAGAATGGAACTGGTTATTTTTCTGGTCATTTACGGCAATGATTTCTGCTTGGTTAGCATTTATTAACTTATTACCAATTCCAGGTTTGGACGGTGGACATGCTGTTTTTGCTATCTATGAAATGGTGACAGGGAAAAAACCAAGTGAAAAAGTTTTAGAAAAAGCACAAATGGTTGGAGTTGTAATTATCTTAGGATTAATGGTATTCATCTTCGGGAATGATATTGTGAATATGATTTTTAAATAAATTTTAAAATATTTTTTGTGGGTGTAAAAAATACTTCTATATTTGCACCCACAATTAAGCAACATTCCTCCTTAGCTCAGTTGGTTAGAGCATCTGACTGTTAATCAGAGGGTCCTTGGTTCGAGCCCAAGAGGAGGAGCTTTTTAGTGAAATGTCAAACAAAGACTTAAAAATAAATTTAAAATATAGGATTTTCCTCCTTAGCTCAGTTGGTTAGAGCATCTGACTGTTAATCAGAGGGTCCTTGGTTCGAGCCCAAGAGGAGGAGCAAAAAAGACAATCAATTTGATTGTCTTTTTTT
>NZ_DJBB01000080.1:0-13026 GCF_002429865.1 Empedobacter sp. UBA5987 | reverse complement strand
TTATGAAAAACATAAAAAAAAAAGCTGCCTCACTTTTGAGACAGCTTCTTTTTAATTTTTTTCTAAAAAATATTTAATCCCTTTTATATTTTTCTTTGTAAGTATCAAATGCTTGCATCAAATTTTCTTCGATAGCTTTTGGCATTCTGCGCGTCGCTTCAAATTCATTTGATGAAAGTGATTTGAATTCTGAAAGTGTTGGTATTAATTCAATCGAATTAACTAACATTTCAATTTCTGTTTCATATTGACGATTAGCCAAAGAATGAAACGTATCATTCCCGTAAACAGGAACATATTGTTGTTCAATCAAAAAACCAGCATCGGCTTCTGTGTCTACAAAATGAGTTGTAACACCAATTTCGACTCCTTTTGTGATTGCCCATTTTAATGAATCTAAACCTCTTGTCAAAGGTAAAAAACCTGGGTGTGTATTGATAATTTTATGATTTTCAACCAATTCATCTGGTAATAATCCTGCACCTGCAATAATTACATATTCAGCTTTATAATCGTTTAATTGATTATTCAACGTTTCAGCAGTTGTTAAATCAAAATTATAACCAAAACTATTACAGTAATCATCTAAATTTACTTGAATCGCTTTACTTGGACGATGTTGATAAATTGGTTTGAACGGATTTTCTCTTTGTACAAAAGGCAATGCAAATATTTTTACATTTTGATAACCTTTAGCTTTTAATCCGTGTAAAACATCTTGTGTTTTGCGATGAGGAGTATTGTAAGAAATTACTGCTATTTTTGGTTGAGTTGCCATGATTATTTAATCAAATATTTTTTGTGATAATCAACAACATTATCAATTGGTTTTCTAATAATATGACCAACTGTTAAGTGATATTCTGCCGCAACTGAACGAATAACATCTTCGTAAATATGAGCAATCGAACCAATGAAATTTAATTCAGAATGACGAGCTTCTTCGTAAGGCATAATTTGATATTCGATAAAAGAAGACATTGCATCATAAATAATTTTCTGAATAAATGGATCATTTTTATGTTCGACAACAAATTTATTGAAAGAGGCTAAATAAGTATTTGCAAATTTATTTTGGTACACATTTTTATTTAACTCATTTACAGATAATTTATAATAATCATCAAAAGCTTTGGCTAAATGTGGAGGCATTTTTTTTGTGTAAAAAGCGCGTAATACACGTTTTCCTAAGTCATTTCCAGAACCTTCGTCTCCTAAGATATAAGCTAAAGATTTTGTTTCTTCGCGCATTGTTGTTCCATCGAAATAACAAGAGTTAGAACCTGTTCCTAAGATACAAACCATTGCAGGTTTTCCCATGTAAGTGGCATAACAAGCGGCTAATAAATCATGGTCTATTACAAATTCGGCATTTGTAAAGAAGTTTTGTAAACCTTCTTTAACAACAGCATGCATTGTTTCGCTGGAAGTTCCAGCACCATAAAAAAAGATTTTTGCGAAATCATTTGCAACAGGTGCAAAATCTTCATTTTTTTGTAATTCAGTCGTAATATCTTCTGCTGTTACAAAATACGGATTAAATCCAATTGTACTTGTTCTAAAAACTTCATTAAGGTCGCTATCTAAAATTACCCAATCCGTTTTAGTAGAACCACTATCTGCTATTGCAATCATTTTTTTGTTTTGATATAATTGAAGAGTGCTAAAATAGTATTCTTTTAACAATGCGCATAAGAAAAAGCCTGAAATTTCAGGCTTTTTATATAAAAAAATAATTAATTATCGTGGCTATGGTCAACTATATCGATTTCGATGTATGTTTCGGATTGATTTCCTGCTTTATCAATTAGAATTAATCCTAAATGATATGCACCATCTACAATACCTTCTTGGGGAATTGCAACTTTATAATTGTATGCATATTCCTTTTTACCTGAAGGAATTGCTTCTTCTTTGGTAAATTCCCATTGAGTATTTGTAGAACTCGATGCTTCTTGCGCACTAGCAGAACGATGGTTATGAGTATGTCCATCTCCTGCATAATGAATATCAATTTTTACAGCTCCCAACTCAATATTATCTTTCAAGATAGCTTCAATATTAATCTCGTCACCTAAATGTAGGTGAGCTTCATCTTTTGGAGAAATTAAATTAATTTCTGGTTTTGTTGTATCTAATGAAGAATCATCTGATGAACAAGATGTAATGAATAATGCTGATAATGTTATGAATGAATATTTTAAAATTGAATTTTTCATTGTTTTAATTTTTTTGAATTGAATGTTATTTTTTAAGATTCTGGTTGATTTATTAATAAACAAAATCTTGAGGCGGACCTCGTGTAAAATGATATTCAATTGTAGAAAGTTTAATTTTTTCTACTTGTTCAAAACTTTCTTTTCTGTAAAATTCTTCGTTTTGTTTTCCTTCAATTTTTGGATCATCATGCGTGTCAATAAAGACAGAATAGAATGTAAAGTGATTACATTGATGATGAATAATTTCTTTCTTTTGATTCGAAAAATCTTGTGAATGATCGATTAAAGAAAAATGTAATTGATTAAAAATTGGAATCGAAAAAAGAATAATACTAAAGAAAAGTCCAAAAATAGGATGTCTCTTTTTCATGTATCAACTATTTTCCGAACGGAATTCCTAACATAACTTGTATGTTTCGAGCTTGTTCTGGTAATTGCAATGCACGATAAAAACTGGTGTGATTGTAATAGTTTTTATTGAATAAATTAGAAACCTGAATACTTAAATTTGCACTAAAATTATTGAATTTAAGTTTCGTTTTTCCTCCAATTCCAACCAAGAAATAACTTGGTGTAATATCTTCGTTTTGTGCAATTTTATCTTGCTCAAATGTATACTTTCCATTTGCAAAAAAGCTCAAACCTTCTAAGAATGCAATATTTTGATTGATTTTATAATTAATTTGTCCAAATAAATTATTTGAAGGCGTGAAAGGAAGATAATTTCCGAATTTTTTATTTTCCGTAATTTGTCGATTGTATAAATATTCGTACACAAGATTTGCATCAAAATTTTCGTTGATTTTCTTACGAACTTCAAATTCAAAACCAGTCAACAAAGCTTTGCTTTGTGTATATTGATAAATTTGTCCACCATGAGGAAGAATCGAAAATTGTCCCGAAGGTTTTAAGAAAATATAATTGCTGAAATAATATAAATACGGACTTAGCGAAATATTCCAATCATTTTTGTGAAAAACAGATTTGAAATCTACAGCAATTCCTTTTTCTATATCAAGATTTTCGTCACCTCGTTCATGTCTAAAACTACCGTGATGAATTCCGTTAGAACCCAATTCTATAGCGGTTGGTAAACGGAAATTTGTTCCAACATTCAAATTGAAATCCCATAAATCATTTGGTTGAAAAGTTGCACCAATCATTCCGTTTAAATTACTGAAATTACGATCGATTGATTTGCTACGATTTGCATAATAATCTGCAATACCTTCAGAATTTCCTTTTTCAATCAAATAATTGTACAGAAATTGATCAAAATAACCTTCCGATTTGAACGTTGAATAATCGTAACGTAAACCAGCAGTAACTTTCCATGTATTTCCTTTTTTGAATTCTTCAATCAAAAATCCGCTAAAAATATTTCGATCATATTTTGGTAATAAATAATTGTAACCAGCAATATTATTAGCTTGTAATTGCGCTTGTGCACCAATTATTGTTTTGAAATTTTTGCTATGATTATGTTCAAATTTTAATTGAGAATCATACGTTGATAAATTAAAATCTAATTCTAAATCAGGATTTTTTGTTGGAACAGGTTGGTTCGCATAATGTGTGTGAAACGAACTAACTTCTTGGCGACGATTGTTTTGATAACTTGCCAAAAACTTTAAAACGTCTTTAGAATTTAAACGAAACTCATTTTCGGAAATTACTTTAAAATGATTCACTTTTTGATAAGGAAATTCGACATTTCTATAATTTCCATCATCTTGAAGTCTATCTACAGAAGGAATTCCGTGCGAACCAGGAAAGAAACCAATTTTCTGATTAACGTTAGAAACAGTTAAAATTGAACGAAATTTTTCACCAATATAACCTGTTTGTATTTCAGCATTCAAATCTTGTCCAGCCGTATTTTTTACACGTTTATTGTAAATTGGTAAATAACGATTTAGGTAATAAATGCGATCAGTAGTCGTTCTGTAGTCTGCATAATCAGAATATGAACCTTTTATTTTATAGAAAAAATGATCGTTACGAGATTTCAAATTAAATCCAATTCCGTAATTATCATTTATTGATTGATATAAAGTTTTTACTTCTCCAGAAATTGAATGTTTCGCTGGTAAATTGTTATTGTTAATCTTGATAACTCCAGCAATAGCTTCATTTCCGTACTCCAAAGCCGCAGGACCTTTTATCACTTCGACATCTTCAACATTTAGCGCATCAATCTCCAAACCATGATCGGCTCCCCATTGTTGTCCTTCTTGTTTTACACCATTTTCAGCAACAATTAATCGATTGAAACCAAGTCCACGAATAATTGGTTTTGAAGCTGATGATCCAATTCCAGAAGCATTAACACCTGCAATGTTTTCAAGTGATTTGGCTAATGATCCTGCATAGTTTTCTTGAATATAAGATTGATCGACACGCTCTACATTAGCTGTTGAAAAATCGTGATGATGTCCTAAAACAGTAACTTCATCTAAATTATATGCTTTGTGAAAAGTAAGTGTAAAAACAAATTTTTGTTGCGAATCAAACGTAATATTTTGAGAAAAAGGTTCGTAACCTTGTTCATCAATTTGAACTTGATAATTTCCTTTGTTTAAATTCTCAATTCTAAATTTTCCTTCGGCATTTGTGTGATATTCTTCGTTGTTGAAGTATACAGTTGCGAAAGGAATTGGTTTTTGATTTTTATCTATAATTTGACCTTCGAAAATGTTTTGTGCAAACACAGTTCCGCACAATAATGTAGCCGCAATACTACATTTTATGTTGATTGACATAAATACAATAATTTAATAACGTTAAAAAAATAAGGTGGTTTTTTCTGAAATTAAATTGCGTAGGGCGGTGCTCGAAGACTTTTTTGAGTAAGTAATACAGCTTGTTTTACACGAGTTGTGTAAAGTGTTTTATCTTTTTGGATAAATGATTGACACCATTCGAATAACTCGATTTCTGAATCATTTTCTATAAAATGTTGATTGAAATGGCAAATTGTACAGCTATGATCGTGTACGTTAGAGAATTTGTCTTTCAACTCTTTGTGCTCTTTATTTAGAGTATGATCCAATATATGCGCAGACTGATACACTGTCATAAACAGTGAAATCGTTAGCATAAGATATTGGATAAATTTTTTCATTCAGTTTACAAAAATAAGATTTTATTTCATTTCTTTCAACTCTTTCATGTTTTGTTGAAGTTTTCTTAAAAATAAAAAATAAATAATCCCATAATAAACCGTTCCTATAATCACAATAAAAGCAACAGCAGTTATTATTGCAATCCAACCATAAACAGCAGCATTATTCACAATTGGCTGTATATCATGAGCGTGTTTTGCCAAATAAATAGATTGGCCTAATTCGTAATAGAATGGGGCAGAAGAAACAATTAAACTTAAAACGGTGAAAAGAATAAACAAGTTCACCAATCGACGAAATGAAATAATGTTTTTCATCAAATCGACCACAGATTGATTAAGATCTATTTTTTTGAAATAACGATAAGCCATCACCAAAAATCCAAACGTAGTCACAATACTAAAAACGGAAGCGATCTCGTAATTGTTAATTGTTTTTTCTTCGACTAATGTTTTGACTTCATTATTAAAAAAATTTTTTCCTGAAATTAAAACATATAAATTGTAGACAAGAAAAAGGATAAATTCGAAAAAAGTGAATATAAATAACCATTTTATTGTTGTTGATGATTTTTTCTTCAACATTTGAAAAATTTGATTTTGATCAAACTTTTCTTCTTCCTTTATGGAACCCCAAATTGATTTTAAGTCATCTAACTCCATTATTGTTCCATTTTAAACATTATTTCTTTTAATTTTATCTTCACTCTGTTCATCTTTACTCGTGCATTTACTTCCGAAATTCCTAAAGTTTCGGCAATGTCTTTGTAAGGTAAGTCTTCCAAAAATAGCAGTACCAATGCACGTTCTACGTCGTTTAATAATCTAATTGCCGCGTATAAAAGTGTGATACGTTCTTCTAAAAATTCGTCTTTGTCGTCTGATGTTAAGTTTAAAAATTGAGCTTCATTAAAATCAGTTTCACTGGATTTTGTTTTTTTTCTGATTAATGTAATTGCTGTGTTTAAGCTAACACGATACATCCACGTACTAAATTTTGAATCTCCCTTGAAGGAATCGTAAGAACGCCATAATTGCAATACAATTTCCTGAAATAAATCGTCATGAGAATCCTTGTCGTCTGTGTAAATACGACAAACCTTATGGATAATTCCCTGATTTTTCTCGACTAATTCGGTAAATATTTTTGCTTTATTATTCAAACTATTATTCTGTTGCTCTTTATATGTAGTAAAAAAAAGAATAATGTTACATACAACTAAAAAAATAAAAAATCCTCTTATATTTCTATAAGAGGATTAACCTAACTAACTTAAACCTATGAAAAGTTGTTCTACTTTTCTACTGCAAGTATAAAAATTAATTATTTATTAAGCAATAAAAATTTAGAAAAATTGTTAAAAATGTCTTAATTAACTAAGAATGATTCTAAACTATCGAAATCTGTTAACGAAATGATATATTTCATTGTGATTAGAGCAATGGGATGATTAAATTTGTGGAAATATCTAAAAAATTAAACGAATTGCTTTATGGCAAATGAATCATTACTAAAATCTTCGATTGGTAAGAAGTTCGCGATGGCGCTTTCAGCGTTATTTTTGATCGTGTTCTTGTTACAACATTTCGTGATTAATGCATTATCTGTTATTAATCCGAATGGGTTCAATGAAGTTTCGGCTTTCATGAGTGATAACCCTTTTATCCAATATTTAATGCAGCCTATTTTATTAATTGGTGTTGTATACCACTTTGTAATGGGGTTTGTATTAGAAGCGCAAAACAAGAAAGCGCGTGGACCAGTTGCTTATCAAAAGTATAATGGTGCTGCAAATGCTTCTTGGATGTCAAGAAACATGTTAGTTTCTGGATCTGTAATTTTAGTTTTCTTATTATTACACTTGTATGACTTTTGGGTTCCTACAATTACTGATCACTACATTGCTCCAAATCCTGAGTTTGCTCAAGGAAATTACTTTATGGATCACTTAAACCACGTTTTCACATTAGAAGGTGCTTTAAGTTTTGTAAGATTAGTAATTTACATTGTTGCATTTGTATTTTTATCATTACACTTACAACATGGTTTTGCGTCTGCATTCCAATCTATTGGAGCAAGACACAACAAATACACGCCAGTAATTGTTGCTTTCGGAAAATGGTACTCTATTTTAATTCCAGCTGGTTTCATTATCATTGCTGTTTACCATTTTTTTGTTAAATAATTAAATAATATCAAGAAATGAGTATATTAGATTCTAAAACTCCAGAAGGAGATATCGCAAAACAATGGAGCGAACACAAAGCACATTTAAACTTAGTGGCTCCAAATAACCGTGATAAAATTGATGTTATTGTTGTTGGTACAGGTTTAGCTGGAGGTTCTGCAGCTGCAACTTTAGCAGAGTTAGGATACAAAGTAAAAGCTTTTTGTTACCAAGATTCTCCACGTCGTGCTCACTCTATTGCTGCACAAGGGGGTATTAATGCTGCTAAAAATTATAAAGGAGATAACGACTCTATCTATCGTTTATTTTACGATACAATCAAAGGTGGTGATTACCGCGCTCGTGAGTCTAACGTTTATCGTTTAGCGGAGGTTTCTGGTAATATTATCGACCAATGTGTAATGCAAGGGGTTCCTTTTGCACGTGATTACGGTGGGTTATTAGATAATCGTTCTTTTGGTGGGGTACAAGTATCTCGTACTTTCTATGCGAAAGGTCAAACAGGGCAACAACTATTATTAGGAGCTTATTCAGCAATGAATCAGCAAATTCACTTAGGGCACATCCAAATGTACAACCGTCACGAAATGTTAGATATTGTACTTGTAGATGGTAAAGCTCGTGGTATTATCGCTCGTAATTTAATTACAGGTGAAATCGAAAGACATTCTGCTCACGCAGTAGTTATTGCTACTGGTGGTTACGGAAACGTATATTTCTTATCTTCTAATGCAATGGGTTCTAACGTAACTTCAGCATGGAAAATTCACAAAAAAGGTGCTTATTTTGCTAACCCTTGTTATGTACAAATTCACCCAACTTGTATTCCAATCCACGGAACAAATCAATCTAAATTGACTTTAATGTCTGAATCTTTACGTAACTCTGGTCGTATCTGGGTTCCTAAAAAGAAAGAAGATGCTGAAGCAATCCGTGCTGGTAAGAAAAAAGCAGTTGATATCAAAGAAGAAGACAGAGATTACTACTTAGAAAGACGTTATCCTGCATTTGGTAACTTAGTTCCTCGTGACGTTGCATCTCGTGCTGCAAAAGAGCGTTGTGATGCTGGTTATGGTATTGAAGCAAATGAAACTGGAGAAGGAGTTTACTTAGATTTTACAGATGAGATCAAGAAAAAAGGTCGTGAGGTTGCTTTCGCAAACGGAGATCAAAATCCATCAGATGCTGAAATCGAGAAATTAGGTAAAAAATGGATTGAGGAGAAATATGGTAACTTATTCCAAATGTATTGGAAAATTACAGATGAGAATCCATACGAAAATCCAATGCGTATCTATCCAGCAATTCACTACACAATGGGTGGTGTTTGGGTTGACTACAACTTACAATCAACAATTCCTGGATGTTTCGTAGTAGGAGAAGCTAACTTCTCTGATCACGGAGCTAACCGTTTAGGAGCTTCTGCATTAATGCAAGGTTTAGCAGATGGTTATTTCGTATTACCTTATACAATTGCAGATTATTTATCAGCAGATATTCGTACAGGTAAAATTCCTACAAATACGCCAGAATTTGATGAAGCTGAAAAGGCTGTTAAAGACCAAATTCAACATTTCTTAAGCAATAAAGGAACTAAAACTGTAGATAGTTTCCACAAACGTTTAGGAAATATTATGTGGAACAAAGTAGGTATGGCTCGTAATGCTCAAGGTTTAAAAGAAGCGATTGCTGAAATTGCTGCTTTACGTGAAGAATTCTATCGTGATGTAAAAGTTCCTGGTGATGCTTACGAAATGAATACTGAGTTAGAAAAAGCTGGACGTGTAGCTGACTTCTTAGAATTAGGACAGTTAATGGCAATTGATGCTCTTAACCGTAATGAGTCTTGTGGTGGTCACTTCCGTGAGGAGTACCAAACAGAAGAAGGTGAAGCAATGCGTGATGATGAAAACTATACTTATGTTGCCGCTTGGGAATATAAAGGTGATGATATCAACACTGAGGTTTTACACAAAGAGGAATTAAATTACAAATATATCGAGCTTAAAACTCGTAGTTATAAATAATAAAATCATTTTGCTTGATAACAAACTTTCAAGCAAAATGTCAAAATATCATATAGAATTATGGCATCATCAAAAACAATCAGCATCACGCTGAAAATTTGGCGTCAAAAAAACGCTAATGCTCAAGGAAAAATGGAAACATATTCCTTAAAAGATGTTTCTACTGATTCTTCTTTCTTAGAAATGCTTGATTTATTAAACGAGCAATTAATAGAGGAAGGAAAAGAGCCAGTTGCATTCGACCACGACTGTCGTGAAGGTATTTGTGGTATGTGTTCTTTATTCATCAATGGAGAAGCGCACGGACCAGATAGAGGTGTTACAACTTGTCAATTACATATGCGTATGTTCAAAGATGGTGAAACGATTTACATCGAACCATGGAGATCTGCTGCATTCCCAGTAATCAAAGATTTAATTGTAGACCGTTCATCTTTCGACCGTATCCAACAAGCTGGTGGTTACATCTCTGTAAATACATCAGGACGTACAGTAGATGCAAACAATATTCCAGTAAACAAAATGCATGCAGATGAAGCGTTCGACGCTGCAACATGTATTGGTTGTGGAGCTTGTGTTGCAACTTGTAAAAATGGATCTGCAATGTTATTCGTAGGAGCTAAAGTTTCTCAATTCGCATTGTTACCACAAGGACAAGTAGAAGCTGCTCGTCGTGCTCAAAAAATGGTTGCACAAATGGATTTAGAAGGTTTTGGTAACTGTACAAATACAGGAGCTTGTGAAATCGAATGTCCAAAAGGAATTTCTTTAGATAACATTGCACGTATGAACCGTGAGTATTTATCTGCAAAAATTGTATCACAAGAATAATAACATTCTGATATATATTAAAAGAGCGACATGTTTGTCGCTCTTTTTTTGTTATAATAATTGCAAAAAAAAAGGATTTCAATCTCTTGAAATCCTTCCCAATGTCAAATTCTTTCTTCTGAATAAGTCCATTGTAACTTGTTCTTTTTAAATGATTATAAAAAAGAATTTTTATAAATAGAACAAATATCTATTGTAAATAATAAATGAAATGTACTCATATATGAGAGACTATTAATCCTATGCAATAACTATGAGCAAAATCGATTTAAAAAGAACGTCTAGGGAAAAAAGGATTTCAATTTCTTGAAATCCTTCCCGAAATTTTTGATAATGATTTGAATTAATTTTCACCTTATTATGAAAATTCTCTGTCGGCTTAAAAATTTCGTTATTTTGTGGAAAAACAACTATTAATTTTAATGTTCTGTTTCAAAACAACTAAAGTATTTTGAAGTCCTGAACGAATAATTATTAATTCCTTGATGTAAAATTAATGACAAAAATCATGTTTTGCAAATTATTTCAGATTAATTTTAAAAGTTTAACACATCAATAAATCTATTTAGAAATAAAAAATCCAGCACATTATGTGCTGGATTTTAAGTTTAAGATTACTAAAATATAGTGTTCTGAGATTATTTAATGTTCTTAAAACTTCTATTGATAAAATTTGTTAATTCTTTACCTTTTAACAAACCTTGCGATAATTTTGCTAGATCTAATGCTTGATTAATCAACGCTTCTTTTTCTTCTTTCGAATCTTTAGCTAAAATTTCTGTTGCTAAATCCGAGTTTGCATTCACAACAACATTATACATTTCAGGGAAATTACCCATTCCAAACATCCCAGCTCCGCCAGAAGCTTGCATATCTTTCATACGACGCATAAATTCTGATTGCGTAATGATGAAAGGTGCATCTGTTCCAGATAAATCTTCTAATTGAATTGTATATGATTTATTGTTGATTGATTCTGTGATTTCAGTTTTCAATTTTTCTTTATCATCATCAGATAATTTGGAAATTTTAACTTCATCTTTTTCAATCAAATTATTGATATGATCCGCATCAACACGAACAAATGTTACATTTTCTTTTGTAGATTCTAACTTCTGAATCAAGTGAGAAGAAATAGGAGAATCTAATAAAATTACTTCGTAACCTTTTTCTTTCGCAATTTGTATGTATTGATCTTGTCCATCAACATCAGACGCATAAAGAATTACTAATTTTCCGTCTTTGTTGGTTTGATTGTCTTTAATCGCAGTATTTAATTCATCCCAAGTAAAATATTTACCATCAACTGTTGGATACAATGCAAATTTGTCAGATTTTTCGAAGAATTTATCTTCCGAAATCATTCCATATTCAATTACAACTTTAATATCGTTCCATTTTTGCTCGTAATCTTCACGATTTTGATTCATTAATGAAGACATTTTATCCGCCACTTTTTTCGTAATATGTGCCGAAATTTTCTTCACAGCTCCATCAGCTTGTAAGTACGAACGCGAAACATTCAATGGAATATCTGGAGAATCTATCACACCACGTAATAACATCAAGAAATCAGGAACAATTCCTTTCACTTCGTCTGTTACAAATACTTGATTTTGGTATAATTGAATACGATCTTTATCAATATTGATGTTGTTTCCTAATTTTGGGAAGAATAAAATTCCAGTCAAATTAAATGGATAATCAACATTTAAGTGAATATGGAATAAAGGTTCTTCGAATTGCATTGGATACAATTCTCTGTAGAAATTTTGATAATCTTCGTCAGACAATTCTGATGGCGCTTTTGTCCAAGCCGGATTTGTATTATTGATAATATCATCAACTTCGATTTCCTCAGGTTTTGCATCTTCTGAAGCATCTTCTGGTAAAGGAAGTGTTTCTTTTTTCGTTCCAAATTTGATCGGAATTGGCATGAATTTATTGTATTTATTCAATAATTCACGGATTTTCCATTCGTCTAAAAACTCTTTCGAGTCTTCTGCAATGTGTAAAACGATTTCAGTTCCACGATCTGTTTTATCCGAATTTTCTAATGTAAATTCAGGAGAACCATCACACGTCCAATGAACTGCAGGCTCGTCTTTATATGATTTTGTTATGATTTCTACTTTATCCGCAACCATAAATGCAGAATAAAAACCTAAACCAAAATGTCCGATAATTCCGTCCGCATCTTGGTGTTGATTGATAAATTCTTCCGCTCCAGAAAACGCCACTTGATTGATGTATTTCTCCACTTCATCAGCTGTCATTCCCAAACCTTGGTCAATAATGTGCAAAGTATTATCGTCTTTATTTATTTTTACTTCAATTTTTGGATTTCCGTATTCTACTTTTGCGTCACCAATACTTGTTAAATGCTTTAATTTCAGGGTTGCGTCAGAAGCATTTGAAATTAATTCACGTAAAAAGATTTCGTGATCGCTGTATAAAAACTTCTTAATTAATGGAAAGATATTCTCTACCGAAACATTAATATTTCCTTTATTCATCGTTATTGTATTTTTATTATTTAATAATTAGTTTTTCTTGTAAATAGTCTAAATCATAAGATTTATTGACGAATTCTAAATTTCAAAAGATATTCCAATGTACTCTTCCCTTTGTTAGGT
>NZ_DJBB01000059.1:0-50832 GCF_002429865.1 Empedobacter sp. UBA5987 | reverse complement strand
ACACAGTTAGTAAGATACTACCAAAAAACTTCCATTACGGAAGTTTTTTTTGTTATAGTGAGTTTCTTAATCTCTTTTATAATTCACAACTGCTTCTATAAACGCTTGTGCATTTTCTACTGGAATATTCGGTAAAATTCCGTGGCCTAAATTGGCAATATATTTATAAGAACCAAAATCGTCAATCATTTCTTTTACCATTTGTTGAATAGTTTCTGGAGGAGATAACAAACGAGAAGGATCAAAGTTACCTTGTAGCGTCTTTTTGAAACCAGTAAACTCGCGTGCTAATTGTGGCGTAATTGTCCAATCAACTCCCAAAGCAGAAGCTTTAGAATCGGCCATTTTCTCTAAAGCAAACCAACAACCTTTTGCAAAAACGGTTACAGGAACTGCTTTAGAAACTTCGTTTACAATTTGCTCAATGTAATTCCAAGAAAATTCATCATAATCTTTTGGCGATAACATTCCACCCCAAGAATCAAAAATCTGAATCACATTTGCACCATGTTCCACTTTTTTCAACAAATATTGAATCGTTGTTTGTGTAATTTTTTCTAATAATTGGTGTGCTGCAACTGGATTTTGGAAACAAAAACCTTTCGCTTGATCAAAAGATTTAGAACCACGACCTTCCACTGCATAACACAACAATGTCCAAGGCGAACCTGCAAAACCAATCAACGGAATTTTATTGTCCAACTCTTTCTTTGTAATATCCATCGCTGCATAAACGTATCCTAACTCTTCTTCAACATCAGGAATATAAACTTTTTCTACATCTTGAGCTGTACGAATAGGATTCTCTAACCAAGGACCAACACCAGGTTTCATCTCGAAATTCATTCCCATTGCTTGTGGCACAACCAAAATATCTGAAAAGATAATTGCTGCATCTAACGGAAAACGACGAATTGGTTGAACTGTAATTTCAGCCGCTAACTCTGGCGTTTGACAACGTGTAAAGAAATCATATTTATCTCTCAATTCGATAAACTCTGGTAAATAACGTCCTGCTTGACGCATCATCCACACTGGCGGACGCTCTACCTCCTCACCTCTCAATGCTTTTAAAAGCAAATCATTTTTTATCATTGATGTATTTTTTTATATTTTCAATAACTACTTCCACCAATGGTGTTTGCGCAGTTATAATTTCATGATTTGGATAAACTTCTTCTATCGCAGAAGTTGTTGTATTTCCGATTGTAAAAATACGCGAACTTTCTGAAATTTCATTTTGTTGATGAAACGCTTTGAATGACAACGGACTAAAAAAAGCATACACATCAAATGTTTCATTTAATTGATAAACAATTTGCCCTGATTGATATGTTATAATTTGATTGACTTCGTGATTTGCTTTTGATAATTCATTCACCAACAAATCTCGACGGGAAGAACCACATAAGAAATTCCATTTCGGAGAATAATTTCCTGAAATTAATTTCGAAGCTAAATCTTCTGCATAATCTTCAACCAACACAACATCTCTGTTTTGCGCTTTTAGTTTTTCTGCCGTTTTTTTTCCAACAACAAAAAAATGACCATTCAATTCCAAATCTTGAATGGCATTTACAGTATTTTGACTCGTCACGATAAACTGATGAACGGATTCATCAATCTGTGCATAAATTTCATTTTTCGAAGTCAAATCGATTTGTAAAGTTGGTTTACAAACCACCTCAACATCAGTTCCAAATTCTTTTTCAAGCAATTCAGAAGAAATTAACTTCGTGAATAAAACCTTCGTTCGCACTATTTCGTTCCGATTTCTTTTTTAATTTCTTCAATCATTTTTGCTGCACCTTGCGCAATACATTCTTCAGCAAATTCGCGACCTTTCGTCAAATATTCATCTGCTTTGAATTGTCTTTCGATTGAAATCATCTCTTGTCCATCAATTGATAAAATTGCTCCTTTGAACGAGTAATTTTCTTCATCAATTTTCTCAACTAATGCTCCAATTGGCGCTGTACAACCACCTTCTAAAACATTCAAGAATTGACGTTCTACTGTTGCAAAAAGTTCACATTGAGGATTATTAATATCACTCAAATCCAAACCTTCTTTGGCTACAATTCCTAAAATTCCTTGTGATGGTGCAGCAATCATCCAATCAATCACTTTATAATGAAGACCTTTTTCTGCCAATTCATCTAAAATTTCTGAACGATCCAAACCTGCAAAAGCAAAAACAGCTCCGTCCCAATCTGCATTATCTTGCAACTTTTTCAGACGTAATTGCACATTTCCACGTAAATCTACAATCGTATCATTTGGATATTTATGATTCCAAAATGCTTTACGACGCAAAGATCCAGTAGCGATAACACGATGTTTTTTCTCGAAAATATCTTCCGATTTGTACACCAAAATATCCGCAGAACTTGCGCGTTCTGGATATGCAATCAACTCTAATTTTTCTGGTAAAACAGTTGGCACATCTTTCAACGAATGAACCGCAATATCTACTTGATCATTCAACAAAGCAATGTCCAATGAACGCGTAAAAACACCTGTTAAACCTAATGAATAAATGGGTTGTTTTAGATTTGCATCGCCTTCAGAAGTAATCGGAACGATTTCTGTTGGATGACCTTTTGCCTCAAGAATAGAAGCAACTTTATTGGCTTGCCAAAGCGCTAACGGACTTTGACGTGTACCAATTTTTATTGTTTTCATGATTGTATTAAGCTTGTTTTAAATGAAACATTTTTTCGATTAACTGAATTGTTTCGTCTGCATTTTCTTTATTTTCGATCAAATAAGAAGCAAACTGATTTGTAATTTTCTGAATTACTTTTTCAGTTAAAATCGTTTCATTTTCGTCAATGTTTACATTATCTTTTTTCAAATTATTTAAAGCAAAACTCTGAAAAAAGTCTAATCTATCTTTGAAAGATTGAATAGCTGGAACCAATTCTCTGGTTTCTAACCATTCGTAAAACTCTGTAGAATGCTCCTCTATAATTGCCAAAGCTTCTGGAATTGCATTGCGACGTTGCGCAATTGTATCGTCTACCATTTTAGACAATCCATCTACATTTACCAATTGAATAGATTCGCGAGCAGCCAATGTATGAATTACATTTTCTGGAACTGACATATCAATAATCGTCATTTCCTTATCGAACGGAATCATTTCTTCTGTAATCGTGTAATTACTTGCTCCCGTTGCAACAATTAGAATATCTGTTTTTTGTAATTCTTCTTTTAATTCGCTGTGATCTTTTACGGTAATATCGTATTTCAGTCCAAGAATTTCTGCCTTTTCTTTTGTACGATTGATTAACGTAATGTTTGTATTTGGATAATGTTTGACCAAATTAGCACACGTATTACGACCAATTTTACCAATTCCATACAACAAAATATTTTTGTCGACCAAGTTTCCTTGCGTTGCTTGAATAAAATTAACTGCCGAATATGCAACCGAAGCAGAACCGTTACTTAAGAAAGTTTCGTTCTTTACTTTTTTACTAATTTGGATTGCAGTATTTACCAAACGCTCTAAAAAAGCATTTGATGCGCCTTGTTTTTTGAAACGAGAAAACCAAATTTTGATTTGTCCGATGATATCAAAATCACCTAAAATCTGACTTTCTAATCCCGAAGAAACTCGGAATAAATGTGTAATCGCTTCTTCTCCTTCTTTTACCATCATAAATTGACGGAATTCATCTGCATTACCTTCTGTGTATTTACAATATTGCTCAACGATTTGATCTTCGTTTTCTGCAAAACCATAAAATTCAGTACGATTACAAGTTGATACAATAAAAAAGTTTTCTAAACCATTCGTTTTAGAATCTTGCGTAAACGTTTCAACTTGTTCCGGGAAAAAAGTAAATTTACCTCGTGTAATGGCGTCAGCTTTTTCATAACTGATTCCGATTACGTAAAAATTTTCTTCCGTTTTATTACCTCTAATTGCCATTTCTTCAAATACTGATACAAAAGTAGTTTCAAAAGTCTTCGAAAAATAACTTTAAAAAGAAAAAATAACGCTAAAAATTAAAGTTTGCTTTTTTAGAATAATTATAAATTAAAGGTTTATATTTGTATGTAAACCATTATAAAGAGCGAAGTTGACAATTATCACGTTTTTTATATGACAAACCTCATCATTCGAAATGGATTTAAAAAATACCCATAAAAGTAAAATTAACGAGTATAAATTGTCAACAGACGTATTTATCGCTCAAATAGACAACTTTACAGCTTCTACAGACACGATTCTAAAAGGAATTGACAAGCGTTATATACAATTCTATTTTTGTACAAAAGGTTCGTTGACATTTAATTTTAATAATGGTATTTATAAAATCAATTTGAACGAAGGAAAAAGTTTTTTGTTTTATTATCCAACATTAGACATTCCATTATCGTTAAATATAAATGCAGAAAGTAAGGTTTATATTGTGGTTTTGTCTATTCAGAAATTACATCAATTGTTTGCAGAATATCAAATTCAGAATAATTTGATTTCGAGCATGACGCAAGAGAAATTTTATATTGAACGCGAAATTGGGCCAGCGATAAAATTAGTTTTGAATCAGATTGAACAAATGAAACTTTCTCCACAATTTCAAAATTTATTTTTGATTGGAAAAATGTACGAATTGTTCACGCTTTATTTTTCTGAAATCGAAAATCAAACTGAGCATTGTCCTTTCTTGAATGATGAAAATGAAGGAAAACGAATCAAAGAAATCAAAGATTATTTATTAGCTGATTTTAAAAATCCTCCAACCATCAAACAACTTTGCGAAAAATTTTCGATCTCGGAATATCATCTGAAAGAAGGTTTCAAAGAACTTTATGGAACAACTGTTTATGGTTATTTATTGGATAAAAAACTGGAATATGCGTTGCATAAATTAGAAGAAAATCAACAAATGGTAAAAGATATCTCGTTTGAAATTGGTTACGAAAATCCATCTCATTTTATATCAGCATTTAAGAAGAAATATGGCTTGACACCTAAACAATACATTAAACAATTTCAGTAAAAACTTTAATAATTGTTAATCTTAATATCATTTATTAACTACTTATAAATACTTACTTTTGTTAAATATTTATAAATAGTTATGCAAAAATTTTTACTTCTTTTATTTCCTTTTGCCGCTTTTGCGCAACAACCCGACTATTATGAAGGGATTGATTTTAAACAAAATGGAAAAACTATAAAGGAAGAATTACACGATTTAATCAATGCTACGCATCATGCAGTTAGCTATACGCCTGGAGTTTGGAATATTTTAGATAAATCTGACTTAGATTTAGATTCGAAAGGTCGCGTTTTATTGATTTATGGTTTCACAGATAATTCTACAATCTATGCTGAACAGCGTACACGTGATGTAAACAATAAAAACAATACTGGCGGAAATGCAAATGGAAAATGGGAACGCGAACATGTTTTTCCAAAATCATTAGCAAATCCTGTTTTGACGACTAATAGTCCAGGAACAGGTACAGATGCACATAATTTACGCGCAGTTGATAGACAAATAAATTCGACAAGAAGTAACAATGCTTATCGTGAAAAATGGGCACAAGATGTGACAGGACAAGCTAAATTGATCAATGGAGGTTTTTATCCTGGTGATGAATGGACGGGAGATGTGGCGCGAATTATTATGTATATGTATGTACATTATGGGTTGGAAACCGATCCTCAATTGGTTGCGTATAACAATACCACGACAAACAAAGAAGATAGAATGCCTGATATGTTTTTGAAATGGAATGTACAGGATAAAGTATCTGAATTCGAGAAAGTGCGAAACGAAATTATTGCCGAAACGCAAGGAAGTCGAAATCCATTTATTGATAATCCGTATTTAGCAACGTTAATTTGGGGCGGAGATAAAGCTGAAAATACATGGGCTGAATTATCTGCGAACGATTACAATTATCAACAAACGCTTGTAGAAGTTTTTCCAAATCCAACAACAGATAAGGTAAAAATTAATGCGAAGAATTTTGATTATGTAAATCTGTATGATTTTAATGGTCGTTTACTTGGAATTGAATTGGGTTCGGAAGTTAATTTGAAGAATTATCCAGCTGGAATGTATATTTTATCTATTCATCTAAGAGATGGAAACATCATCACAAAAAAAGTGATTAAGAAATAATTTTAAACAAAAAATTCCAACTCTAAGAGTTGGAATTTTTTGTTTATTCATTTTAACAACCTTCGTTATACATCACATCAAAAGAAGCTACTTTATCATTTACCAATTTAAATTGTAATATTGAACCTGTATCTTGATCTTCTACATTAAAATAACGAAAAGCCTTTGTTCTTTTATCCGTTTTATCATCATAACCATCATAAATCGAAATATTTAAGTTTTTGTATTTCGATAATAGTTCATCTAATGAAGAACCAACTTTAATTCCAGACAATGTTTTAAGGCTAGAATCTGTCGATTTTACGCTATAAACAGTTAAGTTATTAGAGCCGTTTCCTTCTCCGTTCGATGTTAAGCCAACTTTATAGGTTACGCCTTTCGAAACAATTGTCAAATCATCTTCTGGATAACCATATTCGTTTAATTTCAACTTGAATTTTTGCCCAGTTAATTTCTCTAATTCAGACAATTTCATTCCAAGTTTTACGTCATTAATACGAGTTGTAGAAATTTGCGCTTGCAAAGCTATTCCAGCTACAAAAGCAGCTATAAAAAATATTTTTTTCATTTTTATGTATTTAGGTTTTAATCATTATTTTAAAGTGTACATTCTTCTGGATTATAAGAACTCAATCCTATTGTTGCTACAATTTCATTTTTCAAAGAAAAAGTCAATATTACACCATTTTCTTTATCATCAATTCTAAATTCTCTGTAATTATTATTCGATTTATCCAACAACACATTGTATTTCGACGAATAAGCTTTCCATAAATCGTCCAACGTACTGCCAATACCAATTCCAGATAAGGTTTTGATGTTTTTACTTGTTGTCGAAATAGAACTTAAATAGGTGTCATTTTCTGTTTTACTCAAATAACCACTTCTTATTTCGATCGTGTAATCAATTCCTTTTAACGTGATATTCGTTTCTCCTTCATCAACAATTGCAGCAGGTTTTTTACCTAACAATTTTAATACTTCGGACGGACGCATTCCAATTTTCAACTCATTCATTCGTGTTGTAGAAATCTGACCAAATCCTACTATTGATAGTAAGAAAAATCCTACTAAAGCTATTTTAGTTTTCATAAATATTGTTATTTAAAAAACCCGATTCATTTGACAAAACCATTTTTACGACTTTATTATTTTTCAAATAAAAATCTAATGTACATCCATTATCAAGATCATTTATTGCAAAAGCTCTGACAGATTTTGTCTCGTCATCTTCAAAAATATCTTGCACCGAAATATCATATTTTTTGTACGCTTTCCATAAATCATCCAACGAACTTCCAATTTTTATTCCTGATAAAGTCGAAAGTTGAGCGCTAACAGACGAAACTGTATATACTTCAAATTGATTTGTTTTCAAATTTTTATAGTACGAAATATGATATTTAATTCCATTCAACTCAATGTCCTGTTCAGGCATTTCAGGATTATTTACATCATAAAGAGCTAATTTGTTTGGCGTTAAAGCTGCAACTTGTTTTTGTGTCATTTCGTAAGAAATATCTCCAAATTTGGAAGTCGTTACTTTTTGAGCAAATATTATCGAAGTAAACAACAAAAAGCATCCTAAAATTGATAAAATTCGACTAAGCATAAGCATTAATTTGAGCAATATGTTTTACAATTTTTCCATTATCCAACACCCAAAGTGCGTCATAAACACCAGCTCCATCGCTATATGTACCGAACAAATAATATTGATTTAACTCTTTATTGTAAGTAAGTTTCGTAGCGGATAAATTCGCGTTATATAAATTGGTAAAATATTCTTTTGGAATGATAATATCTTTTCCTTTGAAGGATATTTTAAACGATTTAAATTCTGTTTGAGGAATCATTCCGTCCGAACCAAGAAAATCTTTTTCATCAATCGCATAAACAAAATCACCTTCCTTGAAAATTTTATGCTTTTTCGAATTAAATGTTTGCGTTTCGAGCTGAATAATATAATCAGCAACCGAAAATTCTATTTTAGAATCATTTGCCGAAGTTGGTGAAATCGTTTCAAAATCTTCTAATTTTTTGATTCGATCATGGTAAACATAACCTGCTTTTTCAAGTTGATATTCGACCAAATACCATTTCGAATTTTCTTCATCAGAATCAATTGGATAGATAGAATTTGAATTGACTTTAGCAACAATTTTAGATGAAGTACTTTTTTCATCTCTCACATTTGCAAAACCATCTTTATCTTGGACAATCCCAAATTGAGCTTGCACAAAATAGCTTAAAAAAGTAGTAAGAATGAATAAACTTTTTTTCATTTTTTGATTCGATTTTCTTGAAGTAAAGCTAACAAAATCTAAACCAAAAATTTTCACGAATTATAGTGATTTTACAAAATCGATATTTCTTTTCAAGCCATCAAATTTTGTACGTTTGACAGGCGATTTTTTAAAAATTTCACGAAAAACATCTTCCGTAATTTCTTCCCAATCTTTTTTCGAGAATTGATTAATTTTCTCATGACCAACAAAACGAGTTTCTTTCGTTGGCAACGAAAAACGATTCCATGGACAAACTTCTTGACAAACATCACAACCAAAAATCCAATCATCAAATTTCCCTTTCATTTCGGTCGGAATTTGATCTTTCAATTCAATTGTAAAATACGAAATACATTGACTTCCATTCACTGTTTTATTGGGTAAAATTGCCTCAGTTGGACAAGCATCAATGCAACGCGTGCAATTTCCACAATGATCCGTTTCGATTGGAGAATCATAGGCTAAATCCAAATCAATAATCAATTCGGACAAAAAGAAAAACGACCCTTTTTGTTTAGATAATGTCAACGAATTTTTTCCGACCCAACCAATTCCAGCTTTTTTCGCCCAAGCGTGTTCCAAAATTGGAGCAGAATCTGTAAAAGCTCGTCCACTCACTTCCCCTATTTCTTCTTGAATAAAATCTAATAATTCGCGCACTTTTTCCTTCACGACAAAATGATAATCTTCGCCTTGCGCATACATTGCAACTTTGTACGAATTAGGATTTCGATCTAAATTTTGGTAATAATTATACGCCAACGAAATCACAGATTTTGCTCCTTCGACCAAAATTCGAGGATCCAATCGTATATCGAAATGATTTTCCATATACTGCATTTCGCCGTGATAATTATTCTTTAACCAAGCTTCTAAACGAGGTGCTTCTTCTTCTAAAAAATCAGCTTTGGCTATACCGCAAGAAATAAATCCCAACGCTTCAGCTTTTTCTTTGATGCGATGGGACCATTTTATTTTGATATGTTCTTCTGTTTGAAGGAGCATTTGTTACAAATCAAACAAATCGGTTTGAGGAGAATTCTCGCCACGGTATTTTACGCCAATATGTTTGAAAGCTTTTTCTGTTGCAACACGTCCACGCGCAGTACGCATCAAATAACCTTCTTGAATCAAATATGGTTCGTAAACTTCTTCCAACGTTCCGCCATTTTCTCCAACTGCTGTTGCTAAAGTTGTAATTCCGACTGGTCCACCTTTAAATTTTTCGATAATCGTTGATAAAATTCTGTTATCCATTTCATCTAAACCATTATCATCAACTTTTAAAGCTTTTAGAGAAAACTCGGCAATTGATAAATCAATTTTTCCATTTCCTTTTATTTGAGCAAAATCTCGTGTTCTTCTCAATAATGCATTTGCAATACGAGGAGTTCCACGACTACGACCTGCAATTTCTATCGCTGCTCTTTCGTCAATTGGTGTATCTAAAATACGAGAAGATCGCTCAACAATCGTACTTAATAATTCGACATTATAATATTCGAAACGGAAATTAATTCCAAAACGAGCACGAAGCGGTGCAGTTAATAAACCAGAACGTGTTGTTGCGCCAATTAATGTAAAAGGATTCAGACCAATTTGAACTGAACGCGCATTTGGTCCAGACTCGATCATAATATCAATCTTAAAATCTTCCATTGCCGAATACAAATATTCTTCGATAACAGGAGACATACGATGGATTTCATCAATAAAAAGCACATCATTTTCTTCTAAATTCGTTAACAAACCAGCTAAATCACTTGGTTTATCGAGAACTGGTCCAGAGGTAATTTTGATTCCAACACCTAATTCATTCGCAATAATATTTGCCAATGTCGTTTTTCCCAAACCTGGAGGTCCATGCAACAAAACGTGATCCAACGCTTCGCCACGAAGTTTAGACGCTTTTACGAAAACTTCTAAATTCTCGAGAATATGCGCTTGTCCAGCAAAATCATCAAAACTTTGCGGACGAACAGTATTTTCGTGATTTAGATCGTCGTCTGGATAAAATTCTTTATCAGGATTTAATAAATCTGACATAAAATGATGATATAAATTATAATGATGATATTACAAAGGACAAATTAAATTATCCTCCGTACTTTTACACCTACAAAGAACGCAATATTTTTTTAGATAAAAAGAATTATGAGCAAAGGAATATTATTAGTGAATTTAGGTTCGCCCGATTCTACCAATGTTGAAGACGTAAGAACTTATTTACGCGAATTTTTAATGGATAAGAAAGTTTTGGATTCTCCTTGGATTATTCGTAAAACTATTGTTGAATTATTTATTTTACCAAAAAGACCAGAAAAATCTGCTGAAGCTTACCGAAAAATTTGGACAAAAGAAGGTTCCCCTTTGATTGTTTACTCTAAAATTTTGAGAGATATGGTACAAAAACAAATGGATATTCCAGTTGTTTTGGCAATGCGTTACAAAAATCCTTCGATAGAAGCTGGTTTACAAGAGCTTTATGACAAAGGAGTTCGCGACATTTTGGTTGTTCCCTTATATCCTCAATACACGATGTCTTCTACAGAAACTGTTGCGGATAAAGTACTTGAAATTCAGAAAAAAAGCTACAAAGACACTAAGGTTAATTTCTTGAAAGCTTTTTACAATCATCCAGATTATATCAAAGTTTTAGGAGATTCCATCAAAGAAAATTTACCTGAAGAATACGATAAAATATTATTCACTTATCATGGAATTCCAGAGCGTCATGATAATAAAGCACTTCGAGCTGCGAAGATTAGTAAATTACCAATTGAAACTTATCGTAATCAATGTTTTGAAACAACAAGGTTATTAACTGAATATCTGCAATTACCAGAAGATAAATACACAACATCTTTCCAATCTCGTTTGGGACGTGATCCTTGGATAAAACCATATACAGATTATGTATTGGAAGAGTTTCCTGAGCAAGGTGTAAAAAATTTAGTTGTTTGTTCACCTGCCTTTGTTGCAGATTGTTTGGAGACTTTGGAAGAAATTTCGATGGAAGGACAAGAAGAATTCTTAAAAGCTGGTGGAGAACAATTTACATACATTCCATGTTTGAATGATCGTCAAGAATGGGTGGATACATTGGTAAAATGGTTAAAAGGTTGGCAAAATAATTAAGAAAGGTTTTTAGCCTTACAAAATAAATTAGATATCTTTGTTTGGAATTTTTCAATTTTAAACAAAGATATTTTTTTAAAATGAGACTAATTTTCTCAATTATTTTTTTAGTCCTATCACTTTTTAGTTCGGCTCAATTTTTAGATACCAGTGGAAATCTAATTATTGATGGTCGAAAATATCTGAAATCTAAAGTGGATACTACAGGACGAAAATCGGGTTGGGAAATTTATGGTGCAAATACCTTAACCGTTAATCAGAATACCTTTTCCAATTGGATGGCAGGAGGTGAAAATTCGGTTTCACTGAATGCAAAAACTGATTACGAATTCAATTTCCGAAAAAAGAAACACTTTTGGGACAATCGTTTTATTTTTGAATATGGTTTTTTAGATAATAAAACCAATGGAACACGTAAAACTGCTGACAATCTAAATATCACAACTTCTTATGGATATTTGATTAAAGAAAAATGGTACCTAACCTCATCACTTAATATTCGTTCACAGTTTTCTGCGGGTTACAATTACGGAACAACTCCAAAAACAAAACTATCAAATTTATTTGCGCCTGCATATGTAACAATTGGGGTCGGTGCGAATTATACGCCAAATTCTAATTTTTCTGTCAGTTTTCAACCTTTAACATCAAGAACAACAATTGTTGCAGACAAAGATTTGCAAAAGAAAGGAACCTATGGTTTGCGAAATGATGGCGACACGTTTCTTTTCGAAGTTGGTGCATATTTAGGTGGACGTTATAAGGTAAAACTTTTTGATAATGTCACTTACGATAATAATATTGGAATTTTCTCTAATTATTCGAACAAATTTTATAACCTCGATATTGTATATGCTGGATTATTAGACATGAAAATTAATAATTTTATGTCTACCCAATTAACCATCAATTTGATTTACGATGAAGATCAAGTTGCGCAAACACAGTTTAAACAAGCTCTTGGGATTGGCTTAACTTATAAAATAGACAGTACTAAGAAAAAAGATAAGAAGAAACGTCGAAAGAAGGAAATTCTCCCATATTTCGATACATCTGGCATTTCTCCAGTCAAATTACCTAGAATAAAACTGGAGAAGCAAAACTATGATCAAGTTTTTGATAAAAATACAATTGACGAAAAATCAACGTATATTAAATCAGAATCCATATTTTTGGAATAAATTTATATAAATCAACCAAATCTACATGAAAAAAGTTTTATTTGTATTAGCAATTTTAGGAAGTGCTACAACTTTTGCACAAACAGTAAAAGATGGTAAAGTAGCTACTGATAGCAAGCGGTATTTAAAAGATCAAAAATTTGATGGTCGTCAACCTGGATGGTTCGTTTCGGGAAATAATTCACTTTTATTTTCTCAAAGTGCATTCAGTAATTGGGTTGCAGGTGGTGTTAATTCGTTTGCGCTGAACGGAAGTTTAGATTACGAATTTAACTTGACAAAAGAAAAGCATATCTGGGATAATCGTGTTGTTTTAGGATACGGAGTTCAAACCAATAAAGGCGAAAGTTCTCGCAAAACAAATGATGTGATAGACCTTACTTCTTCTTACGGATACAGCATCGGAAATCATTGGTATTTAGCTGCTTCTATGAATTTCCGTACACAATTTACAGATGGTTTTGATTATTCAACAGATCCAAAAACGAAGATCTCAGGCTTGATGGCTCCAGGTTATTTAAGTTTAGGATTAGGTGTTGATTACAAACCAAGCGAAAATTTTCAAGTTAATATTCACCCATTTACACCAAGAATGACTTTTGTCTTAGACAAAGATTTACAGAAAAAAGGAAACTTTGGATTAAAGAATGATGGCGATACAACTTTATTTGAATTCGGTGCATATTTAGGTGCGCGATACAAACTACAAATTATGGAAGGAATTTCTTATGACAACCGTGTTGGAATCTATGCAGATTACCTGAAAAATTTCGGAAATATGGACATTGCTTATCAAGGAATTTTGGATATGAAAGTGAATAAGTTTGTTTCGGCACAAGTAAGTTTGAATTTACTATATGATGAAGATCAAATCAAAAAAACACAGATAAAACAAACACTTGGAATCGGATTTAATTACAAATTTGATAACACTCCACCAAAAATAGAAGAAGCTCCAGCAACTGCATTTATGCAAGAAGCACCAATTTTCGAAGAAAAAGAAGAAACTGTAGAAGTAGCAACAAATATTCTGAAAAGAGAACCAATTCTTAATGAAACAAAATTAGTCACTCAATAATATTTTCAACCTGCTTTTAATAAGCAGGTTTTTTATTTTTCTTATTTTTAAAGCTCAATAGAAGAATAAAATGACAAAAAATATTTTCGGCGCACTATTACCACAAATTTTAATGATTGTTTGGGCAGCTTTCGAGTTTTACCTTGGGTTCAACAACGAACAAAATAACCGCATCATTCTTAGCGCAATCGTGATATTAATCTTCGTTATTTTTACAATTATTACATTAGTCAAAGTTATCAAATACCCTAACGACCCTACTTATTTGAAGAAAAAGTAATTTTTATGAATGTAATTCTTAAAACTGAACGATTAACTTTAAGACCAGTCACAATTGATGATACTGAAACAATTCATCAATTACATTCTATCGAAGAAGTTGATCAATATAACACTTTAGGAATTCCAGAAAATATAGAGGTTACAATTCTTCATGTAAAAGATTTAATAAAATCTAATCAAGGAGAACAACCACAAGCTTATACTTTTGTTATCGAAAATGACAATCAATTTGCTGGATTAATTTCTTTAAATTTAGGTCGGGCTAAATACAAGAATGCAGAAGTTTGGTTTAAACTTCATCCAGATTTTTGGAATAAAGGCTTTGCTACAGAAGCTTTAAAAGAAATTATTTCTTTTGGTTTTAATACTTTAAATCTTCATAGAATTGAAGCTGGATGCGCAATTGAAAATATTGGTTCTTACAAAGTTCTTGAAAAAGTTGGAATGATACGAGAAGCGCATACAAGACAATTACTTCCTCTAAAATCTGGTTGGGCAGATAATTATGGCTACGCTATATTATCGAGTGACATTCTATAAATATTAAGTCATTCCAAACTCATTTTAGAATCATATCTTATTTGATAACAAGTTCAGCTTATCTACAAATTCTCCCTTAAATTTCGTAAACTTGTGTTATTAAAACAACAAAAATGAAATTAATCGGTCCTTTCAAACAAATTATAACACTTGCCAATTTACCTTTAAAAGGTGCTATTCACGAAAACCAAGTCGAAGTTCTCGAAGATGGGGGAATTATTATTGATGATGAAACAATTGTAGAAATAGGAAATTTCGAAACGCTTTCTCAACAACATCCAAACATCCAAATTGAACGAATTGAAACAGAACAAATTCTTCTTCCAGGATTTGTAGATTCACACACACATGTTTGTTTTGGAGGAAATCGCGCCAAAGATTTCGCAATGCGTTTGGATGGAAAAACATATTTAGAAATTGCCAAAAGTGGTGGTGGAATTTGGTCTACAGTAACAGAAACACGTAAAAAAACGGTTGACGAACTGAAAGATATTACGCTAAAACATATTGCGCAATTAGCTAAACAAGGAATCACAACTGCTGAAGTAAAATCGGGTTATGCTCTCTCTGTTGAAGGTGAAATTAAAATGTTAGAAGCGATAAATATGGCGAATCAAGAAAGTGAAATCGATTTGATTCCTACTTTTTTAGGTGCGCATATGAAACCTAAAGATTTTGAAGGTTCGAACAAAGAATATTTAGAACTTTTGGTGAAAGAAGTTTTTCCTAAATTAAAATCTGATGATTTAGCAAATCGTATCGATATTTTTGTGGAACAATCTGCTTTCTCTGTTGAGGAAGGCGATTATTTCTTAAACGAAGCAAAAAATCAAGGTTTTGATATTACGATTCACGCTGATCAATTTACAGCTGGAGGAAGTTATTTAGCTACAAAATTCGATGCTTTGAGTGCAGATCATTTAGAATTTTCAGGAGAAGAAGAAGTGAAAAACCTTGCGAATTCTAATGTTGTTGCAACTGTTTTACCTGGCGCTTCTATCGGTTTGGGAATGCAATATGCACCTGCTCGAAAATTGTTAGATGCTGGTTGTTGCGTTTCGATTGCTTCGGATTGGAATCCTGGCTCAGCTCCAATGGGAAATCTTCTGACACAAGCTTCTGTTTTAGCTACTTTTGAAAAATTATCAATGGCAGAAGTTTTAGCTGCAATTACTTTTCGTGCTGCAAAGGCTTTAAATTTAGTTGATCGTGGAACAATAGAAAAAGGTAAAAAAGCCGATTTTATCAGCTTCTCTACCTTCGATTATCGTAATATTATCTATTATCAAGGGCAATTACAACCAACTCATGTTTGGAAAAATGGCGCGTTGATTAATCAATAGTGTAAATATTATCAGGAGTGATGGTGTTTGTCGGCGTGTAAATTAACCAATCGGTAATCATTTCTTGCGGATAAAGACCTTCATCTCCTTCATTCAAACCTTCTACAGCATAAGGACGATTCAAACAAACGCCAAAAATTTCGTTGTTCTCATTGATTCCGTACACATCAAACCAAATGTGTTCCTTATTCATTTCATGATCGACATCAAATCCTAATTTAATTAAAAATCGATAATAATTTTCTTCATCTGCTTCTGGATTAAAATATGTGTTAAATGCTTTTTTATACAATTCAAAACGTTGATAAGCCAAGGCTGACATTCGTTCCGTTTCCTGATCGCTGATAAAGAAAATCGGATTATCTGCAATTGTCGCCGCATAAACTTCTGGTGTCAATGTATGTCCTTCTTGCACCGCTAACAAAACGCCACAAGGTTCATAATTTTCGTTTTCTGGCTGACGTTCATTGTAACCTCCAGGAATTTTAGCAGGATAATCTTTCACCACATCTTCCCAACGTTTCCAACAAAATGTAATATCCAAACCATCATAACCAATATTAAATTCTTCATTTTCTGGCGAACGAAAATCTGGTTTGATAAACGCATTTACAATCATATCCAAAGCCGAATTCATCTGCTCTACTCCATCTTTGATGTTCAACATCTCCAACTCCACAGAACCGCAACGATGCAAACCATGCGTATGCATCCAATACACGCGATCGCCATTTTCATCCTCATCATAAACGCCATGAATCACATATAAATACGAAGGCGCAGGCGGAATTTCTGACTCTGCTGTCACTTTAGCCCATTTACCAGAAAGCAAACGATAAGGCATAAAATCGACAACAATAGACGGGTTTTCAACAATTGCTTGCATAATTTTTAATTGCAAATGAAAACTATCCAATGCATCATTTCCAAAATACATCACAGATTCCAAATAAAAATCTTGTTGCGTTGCAATTTCCATTTCTTCGTCCGAAATCATATTTCCAAAACCAAATTCAGAATAATCGTTACTTCTCGCATCCACAACATACAAATTCACATCAAATTCTTCCTCCAAATAAGACACTACAAGTTGATATTCTTGCTTTACAGCTCCATTTTCGTCTTTATCAATCTCGATAAGATCAAAATTGATTAATTGAAAATAATCGGTTGATTTTAGACTTTTTTCAATTGATTCTCTTGAAAATACAAAATCTTTCGACGAAGGAAAAATTCCCATTGTAGAAGGTAAACTCAATCCATCCTCTGCAATTCCTTTGTACAATTCTTGATTTGTCATAGTTATTTTTAGTTTGTTTTTTGTTAAAGATAAATGTTTTAAGTTCATCAAAATTTTAGCAAAATGTTAAACTTTAAAATGATTAAAGATGATAATTCAGTTCGCATTACGTTAATTTATTGTAATTTTGTTCGCATAATTTTACAATTATGATAGCATCTATGACAGGTTACGGTAAATCCGTATTGGAATTACCTGAGAAAAAAGTAACGATAGAAATCCGTTCTTTAAACAGTAAAACACTAGATTTAAACACGAGAATTCCTTCTTTTTATCGTGAAAAAGAATTAGAAATCAGAAACCTTATTTCAGAAAAAGTTCAACGTGGAAAAGTTGATTTTTCGATGTTAGTAGAGTTAAATCCTGCTGCAAGAAATCAAAATATAAATGCTGAATTAATCAAAAGTTATATGGCAGAATTTAAATCAATCACACCAAATGTGACTGATGGTGAATTATTGCCTGTAGTAATGCGCCTTCCAGACGTTATTTCGTACACGCAAGACGATTTGAGTGAAGACGAATGGAATCAAATTCGCGCAACAATTATTGATGCGATCGACGCATTAAATCAATTTAGATTAGATGAAGGAAAAGTTTTAGAGAAATATTTGACTTTAAACTTGAATAACATTCTTGAGCTTTTAACACAAGTTGTCCCTTTTGAAAAAGAACGAATTGAAACTATAAAAGAACGTTTCAATAAACGTTTAGAAGAATTAAAAGTTGATGTTGATCAAAATCGTTTCGAACAAGAATTAATTTTCTATTTGGAGAAATTTGATATCACAGAAGAAAAAGTTCGTCTAAAAAACCATTGCGAATATTTCTTAAAAGAATTAGCTGGAACTGAATCAAATGGAAAAAAACTAGGATTTATTTCGCAAGAAATTGGTCGTGAAATCAATACATTAGGTTCTAAATCAAATCATTCTGAAATGCAAAAAATTGTTGTTCAGATGAAAGATGAATTAGAAAAAATTAAAGAACAATCGTTAAACATTTTATAATGAAAAAAGGAAAATTAATCGTCTTTTCGGCTCCATCAGGCGCAGGAAAAACAACTTTGGTTCGTTACGCTTTAGAACAATTGGAGAATATCAAATTTTCTATTTCTTGTACAACTAGAGATAAACGCGAAGGTGAAACTCACGGAGAAGACTATTATTTCTTAACACCAGAAGAATTTAAGGCAAAAATTGCAAACGACGAATTCGTAGAGCACGAAGAAGTTTACCGCGATAATTTTTACGGAACTTTAAAATCGGAAGTTGATCGCATTACATCTGAAGGAAATTCTGTAATTTTTGATATTGATGTTATTGGTGCATTGAATATCAAAAAATTGTACGGAGATCAATGTTTAACAGTATTTGTAAATCCTCCATCTTTGGAAATATTGAAAGAACGTTTAATTTCTCGCAACACAGAAAGCGAAGATAAATTGAAACAACGTATTGATAAAGCAGGAATTGAAATGGAAAAAGCTAAAGAGTTTGATATCATTTTATTGAACGACGATTTAGAAACTGCAAAAGCAAAAACCTTAGAAATTATTACAGATTTTATTAAATAATAATTTTTAATCATCATGATATAAATGCCTCGAATAAATAAAATCGAGGCATTTTTGTTATCTTTAGCTTTCGAAAAAATCACTACATAAAATGGAAATAGAAAATAGTTTAGAAATCAACAACGCCAATATTCATTATGTTCACCACGAAATAAATCCAGAAAATCCAACACTTATTTTTTTACACGATTCCTTAGGTTGCACCCAACTTTGGAGAGATTTCCCAAAAGAAGTTGCCGAAAAAACAAATTGTAATTTATTCATCTACGATAGAAAAGGTTATGGAAAATCGTCGCCTTTTACCATTGATCGTCGCGAATTGACTTACATACATGATGAAGCAGATTTTCTAAATGATTTGGTTCAATATTTCAACTTCAAAGACATTATTTTATTTGGACATAGCGATGGCGGATCGATTGCGTTACTTTATGCTTCGAAATATCATCAAAATTTAAAAGGAATTGTTGTAGTTGGTTCGCACATTATTGTAGAAGAAATTTCTTTACAAGGAATCAGAGATGCAAAAATTGCATATGCAGAAACTAATTTGAAAGAACGTTTGACAAAATATCATGGCGATAAAACGCAGAAAGTTTTTGAGATGTGGACAGAAACTTGGTTACGCCCAGATTTTATTGATTTTGATATTCGAAAAGAATTGCAAAACATCGAATGTCCAACTTTGGTTATTCAAGGAATTGATGATGAATATGGTTCGATTGAGCAAGTAAATGGAATTATCAACAATGTAAAAGGAAGAAAAGAAAGTTATCTTGTTCCTGATGCAAAACATACACCTTACAAAGAGAATAGGACGCCGACTTTGGCAAAAACAGTTGAGTTTATTGATTCGTTATAACGAATCAATAAACCTAAATATTACCATTTTACTCAATTTTTTCTCCTACGTTTAATCCATTTATAAACTTCAAACCACAATACAGATAACATTGCTACAAGCATCGCCATTCCTAATTCTTTTAGATTCAACGAAGAAACTTTAAAAAATAAAGAAATTGGCTTTATATACAGTATTGTAAAAAGTATAAGCAATGTAAGAATTGTAACGCCAACCATTAAATTATTTTTATTTTTAAAACTTGACCATAAACTATAATAAAATGAGCGATTGGTTAAACTCAACCAAACATTCGAGAAAATTAACGTTGTAAAAACCATTGCACGTGTTTTCTCTTCATTTCCTCCAAGTTGATAAGTATATTGATATACAAACAATAATCCTAATGTAATTATAATTCCTTGAATAATACTTGTTGAAAGCTCTTTCCAATTCAAGAAAGTTTCGGTCATAGGACGAGGTTTTCTTTTCATCGAATCTTTTTCCAATGGTTCATTTTCATACACAATAGAACAGGTTGGTCCCATTACCAATTCTAAGAAAATAACATGAACCGGTGTGAAAATTTGCGGAAAAGCCCAACCTAAAAACAACGGCAATGAAACAATTAATATAATTGGAATATGAATCGAGATAATGTATTGAACAGCTTTTTTAAGATTCGTATAAATGCGTCTTCCAGCAGCTATTCCGATAACTAATTTTCCTAAATCATCATTTGTTAAAATTAATTGCGCAGCTTGTTTGGCTATTTCAGTTCCTTTTTCGCCCATTGCAACACCAATGTGTGCGGCTTTCAATGCTGGTCCATCGTTTACTCCGTCGCCCAACATTGCAACTACTTCTCCATCCTCTTTCAAAGCTTTCACGACGGCTAATTTTGCTTCGGGAAACATTCGTGCAAATAAGACTTTTTCGTCGGCTGCTTTTAATAATTCTTTTTCAGAAAGTTGTGTAATTTCACTTCCTGTAATACTATCTTCAGCATGAATAATTCCTGCCTGATTCGCAATACTCATCGTAGTTTCGGCATTATCGCCTGTAATTACTTTTACTTTTATTCCGGCATTATATATTTTCTCGAAAACCTCATTTATTCCCTTTTTAGGCGGATCATAAAAGACAACAAAACCTAACAATTCAAAAGGTAAATCTTGTTGTTGTTTTGGAAAATCGTTTGAATTAAAAGTAGATTTTGCAACACCCAAAAGTCGGAAACCTTTTGTTCCAAAATCGCGAATGACGTTTCGTAAATGATCTTTTTGTTGATCAGAAAGATTCGAAACTTGTAAAATAGCTTCTGGAGCACCTTTTGCCGCAATTATTCGTTGATTTTTATTATTTTTAAAACAATGCGTCATCATGGGAGGCTTCCCAGATAAAGGATATTCGAAAAACATTTGATATTGATTACGTTCATCAAGCTGCGTTTGTTCGTAAACTCGGTGCAACGTTTTTTCCATCGGATCAAACGGAACAGGTTCACTACTCCACATTGCATATTGTATAATCTCAGAAATTTCGACATTTTTGAATTGATTTTCATCAAAAACAGAAGACGTTTTTGCATCATAAATCGCTTTCAATTTCATCGAATTTTCGGTAATTGTTCCTGTTTTATCACTACAAATAACAGTTGTACTTCCTAAAGTTTCGACAACGCTACTCTTTTTTACAATAATTCCTTCGCGTAATAATTTCCATGAACCCAATGCCATAAATGTGGTAAATGCAACTGGAATTTCTTCGGGTAAAATAGACATTGCCAAAGTCAAACCGTTTAATAAACTGCTTACAATGTCTTTTGTTTGAAAATAATTGAATCCGCAAACCATTACAAAAACAATGATTCCAATGATTGCCATTCCTTTCACAAATTTTTCTATCTGCAATTGCAAAGGCGACTTCTCTTCTTTTATAGATAAAATTGAGGTTCCTATTTTCCCTAATTTTGTTTCTGCTCCAATGGCCGTCACTTCAAAAATAGCCAATCCAGAAACCGTTAGGGTTCCACTGTAAATTTCTGGATGATCTGTATCTTTAAAAACCGACATACTTTCGCCTGTTAAAGCAGATTCATTCACCGAAAAATCATTGCTATGAACAATATTTCCATCCGCATTGATCATTTTTCCTTCTTCCGTCACGCACAAATCACCAATTGTAATTTCGTGTGTTGGAATCTCAACTAATTGTCCATTACGGATAACAGAACTCAAAGGTTCGTTTAACTTTTCTAACTCTTGCAGAGCTTTTTGATTACGAGAATCTTGATAAAAAGAAATTCCTGTCACCGCAACAATCGACACAAACATAAATGCAGCTTCGCCCAAATCACCAACCAACACATAAATAATTGATACCGCAATCAAAATTAGTGTCATTGGTTCTTTTAAAATATCAAACAATAAACTGTACCAAGCAGAATTACGTTCACCCTCTATTGCATTATCTCCGTATTGTTGTTGAGCTTTTTTGACTTCAGAATCAGATAATCCTTTTAAATTTTCAGGAATTTTTATAGACATTATTTCAATCGATTAGTGCCTACTAAAGTTACAGCTAAATCCAATTAAAAAATAGTTTAATCATTGATTAAGTCCTATTTAGATTTGATTTCAATTAAAACAAAAAAATCATTTCTTTCGAAATGATTTTTGCTCTATTATTAAGGAATTAATTTTCGAATGCATCGCAGTTTATGCGAATATTTTTGAGAATCGGTATTGAAAATTCCATTTGTATCGATTGGGTCAATGCGAACTTTTCCGTGTGCATGCAAAATCTTACCATTGCCACACATAATTCCGACATGAATAATTAGACCTTCTGCATTATCAAAAAAAGCTAAATCGCCTGGTTCTGCTTCTTCTACAAAACTCAAAACTTCACCCATTTCCGCTTGTTGATAAGCATCTCTCGGAATTTTGTAACCTCCTATTTTGTACACTTGTTGCGTTAAACCAGAACAATCAATTCCAAAAGAAGATTTTCCGCCCCACAAATAAGGCACATTTAGATAGGCTTTTGCAATTTCTACCAATTGATCTTTTGATTTTTTACCAGACGTATATACCCCAAAATATTCAAAACATTTTGGACCAATTTTGATTTTACTTTCATTCAAAGTACGAACCTCAGCTCCAATTGTCAATGTCATTGGCAAGCCATTTTCCATCGCATGATTATACGGATTAATTGCAAATTTCTCGATCGAATCTTTATTATATTCTTCTTCCAAAATTTCTACAATTTGTTTTGGATCAAGCCAACCTTCATAACCATCAAAAGCTAACTGAACTTTTGTCCATTTTTCTAATTCTTCTAAAATAATCAACTTTTCTCCAAACAAAACCTGACTCACCATTTCTGATGAATCTCTTGCTTCGTAGCGCAATGGCGCAACACTTACTTGACAAATGGCGTACTTCATTATTTTTTTCGAATTAACGTAATTCCATCACGAATTGGTAAAATGATCGATTCGACACGTTCATCTTTCGTTACCATCTCATTAAATTCTTTCAAGATTTTTGTCGAAGGATCTTTTTTATCTTCCTCCTCCATCATCACTTTTCCGTACCACAACACATTGTCAACTAACATTGCTCCTCCGGGACGAAGAAGTTCCAAAACCTTCTCGAAATAATAAGGGTAACTCTCTTTATCGGCATCAATAAAAGCTAAATCTACAGAATCTTTTTCAATTGTGTTCAATTCTTCACGCGCATCATTGATTCTGAAATCAATTTTTGAGGCAAATTCTGATTCATCAAAATACTTTCTGCAAAGATATTCTAACTCATCATTTTTATCCATCGTAATGATTTTTCCATCAGCAGTCAAACCTTCCGCCAAACACAATGTTGCGTAACCTGTGAAAGTTCCTAACTCTAAAATAGTTTTAGGCGCTAAAATCTTCGACAAAATGCTTAACAAACGACCTTGGTATTCGCCCGAAATCATGTGTGGCTGCGTTGTACATTGATAAGTTTCAACACGTAAACGGCTCAAGATTTCAGGTTCTTGATTCACATGATGATCTAAATACAATTCTAAAACTGGTGAAATTTTTATCATACCTTTAAAAAGTCTACAAAATTACAAAAAATGCATTGAATCTCGGCTATATAAAGGATATTTAGATATTAAAATAATTTATTTAATGACTTAATCATTAGAGTAAAACTTTCAATTGTATTATTATAATCTGTTATTAGTAAATATAATGTTTTCATAAGAAGGTAAAAAAGTTCTATAAAAATAGCTCCAATTGGAACTAAAAAATATATCCAGAACTTGTGTTTGTACTGATTATCATATTTACTAAATAAATGTTTAATAGCAGGAAGAAATCTACTTCTATTGTGGTATAAAATCAAAAAACATAAAATGATATAAATGATTAAACGTGATCTAAATGCTAATTTCAATGTTAAAGGCATGACAGTTTCATCAATCAAAAGAATATTAGAAATAAGTATCAGAAATAATAGCGTCCCTAAAATAACTGTTCGATTAAAAAGTAATAAAATAGCAGTGATGAGTTGCATAATTCCTATCGTAAATTTGAATGGCTGATGTTCAAACAAATGCCAACTAATTCTGAAGAGTGATAAATCTTTTATTGGCGTATTTAATTCTTCAGGTCTTAATCCAAATTGACCATCTAATAATTTACTCCAACCGTAATTAAAAAATGTGATTGCTAATAAAAATCTTGCACAGATTATAAAAAAGTCAAACCATTTTGAATTTAGAAATTTATTCATCACTTAGTTTTAATAATCACTAATTTACTAAATATTCCTCCAAAATAATCAAACAAAAAAAGCATTACTTTTGGGGTAATGCTTTTAGTTTTGAAAATTATTTTGATAAACTTAAGCTAAATCTTAACCTCAGCCTTACTTTAAACTTTTCCGTTCTGAATAACTGTTACAACATCTGGGTCTAACAATGTTGATGTATCACCAAAATCACTTTCGTTACTTGCAATTTTTCTCAAAATACGACGCATAATTTTTCCGCTTCGCGTTTTTGGTAAACCAGAAACAAACTGTATTTTATCTGGTTTTGCAATTGCTCCAATTAATTTAGAAACTCCATTTTTTATTTCTGCTTCAAGTTCTGGTGAACCTTGTACTCCATCTTGCAAAATTACGAAAGCATACAATGCATTTCCTTTGATATCATGAGGATAGCCAACAACTGCGCTTTCCGCTACAGCTTCGTGTTCATTTATTGCATTTTCTATTGGCGCAGTTCCTAAATTATGACCAGAAACAATCACCACATCATCTACACGTCCTGTAATTCGATAATTTTCCATTGCATCTCGATACGCTCCATCTCCTGTAAAATAATATCCTGGAAATGTTGAAAAATAAGTTTCTACATAGCGTTTATGATCACCATAAATAGTACGAGCCATAGATGGCCAAGGAAATTTAATTGCTAAACGTCCTTCTGCTTTCTCATTTACTGCTTCTACTTCTTTTCCATGTTCATCCATTAAAACTGGCTGAATTCCAGGAAGTGGTAATGTTGCAAACGTTGGACGAAGCGGCGTAATTCCTGCTAATGGAGAAATCAAAATAGATCCTGTTTCTGTTTGCCACCATGTATCTACAATTGGACAATTTCCTTTTCCAATATAATCATTAAACCAGTGCCAAGCTTCCTCGTTAATTGGTTCACCAACTGATCCTAAAACTTTAAGACTTGATAAATCATATTTCTCGACATAATCTAACGATTCACGAGCTAACGAACGAATTGCTGTTGGAGCTGTATAGAAATGTGTCACTTTTAATTTTTCGACAATTTCCCAAAAACGTCCAAAATCTGGAAAACTTGGAATTCCTTCGAACATTACCGAAGTTGCTCCACAAGCCAAAGGTCCATAAATAATGTAACTATGTCCTGTAATCCAACCGATATCTGCTGTACACCAATAAATATCGTTGTGTTCCATTTGGAAAATATTATCGAACGAATAAGCCGTTTCCACCATATATCCACCACATGTATGCACCATTCCTTTTGGTTTTCCCGTAGAACCAGAAGTATACAAGATAAACAAAGGATCTTCAGCATCCATAATTTCCGCAGGACAATTATCGTCTACTTTATGCATTTCATCAATCCAAAATTTATCACGTCCACCAACCATAGAAGTAGGCTCGATAGCACGACGATAAACGATACACGACTGAATAGAAGCACAATCTTTTAAGGCTTCATCACAAATTGCTTTTAAGTTAATTGATTTCGTTCCACGAAAAACTTCGTTTGCTGTCACCAAAACCTTACATTGCGCATCGTTGATACGAGAGGCAATTGCAGCAGAAGAAAATCCTGCAAAAACAATAGAATGTACCGCGCCAATACGAGCACAAGCTAACATCGCGATGGCTAATTCTGGAATCATTGGCATATAAATACACACACGATCTCCTTTTTGTACGCCATTATTTTTTAAGACATTCGCAAATTGGCAAACTTTTGAATGCAATTGACGATATGTAATAATTCGAGATTCTTCTAAAGGATTATTTGGTTCCCAAATTAAAGCTGTTTTGTTTCCATTTTTTTCCAAATGACGATCCAAAACATTTTCGGTAATATTTAGTTGTCCACCTTGAAACCATTTAAAATCTGCTTGTTCAAAATTATATTCAAGTGTTTTGTCCCATTTCTTTTGCCAAACGAAGTTTCCAGCAATTTTATCCCAAAATTTTTCAGGCTCCTCGACACTTTTTTTATACGCTTTCTTATATTCAGAAAACGAATTGATTCTAAAATTGTTAATCATTTTAATTTTAATTGTGGTTTTGAATACTAAATATAAAAAAAGCGAATCAATTTATCAAATTAACTCGCCTATATTTTACAAATGAATAAAAACTATTCTATTTTTCTTTATACGGACTTGCATTGTAATATGCTAAAGCAGTTGGTAAGGCTTCCTTTATTTTAGCCATACGCGTCGCATCCGAAGGGTGAGTACTCAAGAATTCTGAAACTCCTGCATTTCCACTTTTCGCCGCCATACGTTCCCAAAAAGGAATTGCTTGAGAAGGATCATAACCCGCCATCGCCATTAAATACAATCCTGTAACATCAGCATCTAATTCCATTTTACGAGAATAGTTTAGTAAACCAACTTGTGCACCTACAGGATATAATTGTTCAAAAACTTTTGCATATTCTGCATTTCCAATGGATCCACCAACTATTTGTCCTAAACCTTGTGCGGCCATTTGCTGAGAAGCTTGCTCCGCACTATGACCAGCCAAAGCGTGACCAATTTCGTGACCTAAAACAACAGCCAATCCAGTTGCATCTTTGGTAACAGGTAAAATACCTGAATAAACCGCAACTTTACCTCCAGGCATACACCATGCATTTACTTCGTTTGCATTTAACAACGTAAATTGCCATTGATAACCTTGTAATTGAGAAGATATTCCCTTTTCTTGATAATATTTTTCAGCGGCATATTTTAAACGTTCCCCTACTGTTTGCACCATTTTAGCATCGGCAGTACCTGTAATTACTTTCCCTTGTTTAAGAATTTGAGAATATTGATTGTAAGCTGTCGGAAATAAATCTGCATTAGAAACTAATGACAACGATTTACGTCCGGTAACAGGGTTTGTAGCACAAGAAGCTAAGACTAAAGCTCCTGCTACGGTTAAAATTATTTTCTTCATATTTTTAAGTTTATTTACCAAGTTTCTTTTTGATTTCGTTCAATTTCATCAATGCTTCAACAGGTGTTAATGTATTGATATCTGTGTTCATAATTTCTTCTCGAATCGATTCTAAAATAGGATCATCTAACTGAAAGAAACTTAATTGCATATTATCTTGCGTTATTTTCTCCGTTTTATTCGAGATTCCTTCATCTGTTTTCGTTGCTTCCAAAATTTTCAACACATCATTTGCTCTGTCCACCACTCGTTTTGGCATCCCAGCCATTTTAGCAACATGTATACCAAAACTGTGCTCACTTCCTCCTGGAACTAATTTTCTCAAAAATAATATTGTATCTTTTGTTTCTTTGATACTAACATTAAAGTTTTTGATACGTTCCATCGATTTTGACATTTCATTCAATTCATGATAATGCGTTGCAAACAATGTTTTTGGTTTCAAGGCACTTTGATGTAAAAATTCTGCAATTGCCCATGCAATCGAAATTCCATCGTAAGTCGAAGTTCCTCGACCAATTTCATCCAATAAAATCAAACTTCGTTCCGAAATGTTATTTAAGATACTTGCTGTCTCATTCATTTCGACCATAAATGTCGATTCACCTGATGAAATATTATCTGAAGCACCAACTCGAGTAAAAACTTTATCAATGATTCCTAAATCTGCAGCTTGAGCTGGAACAAAACTTCCCATTTGCGCCATCAAAACAATCAAAGCAGTTTGACGTAAAAGCGCCGATTTACCAGACATATTTGGTCCAGTAATCATAATAATTTGCTGATGATCCGAATTTAACTCAACATTATTCGACACATATTGTTCACTAATTGGTAATTGTTGCTCAATCACAGCATGACGACCTTCTTTTATATTTAGTTCAAAACCATCATTAAGAGAAGGTTTTGTGTAATTATTTTTCTCTGCTATTTCTGCAAAAGTTGACAAAACATCCAAAAATGCAATTGCTTTTGCCGTTTGTTGAATCGGTAAAAGTTTAGTGATAATTTCTTGTAACAATTCAATAAATAATTGATTTTCTATAGCAAGAATTTTTTCTTCTGCACCAAGAATTTGTGTTTCGTACTCTTTTAATTCTTCGGTAATATAACGCTCTGCATTCACCAAAGTTTGCTTACGAATCCATTCTTCTGGCACTTTATCTTTGTGCGTATTTCGAACTTCAATATAATAACCAAACACATTATTGAACGCAATTTTCAAAGACGAAATTCCAGTTCGTTCTGTTTCGCGTTGACACATTTGATCCAAATAATCTTTCCCAGAAAACTGAATTTTTCGTAATCGATCCAATTCTTCTGAAACACCTTCTCTAATTACATTTCCTTTTACAATTTGATGCGGAGGCTCGTTAGAAAGTGTATCAAAAATCTTTTGTGTTAAATGATCAATTGGTTCGATTCGAGAAAATAAATCTGCAACTTCTTTGATATTCGATTGTTCAGCAACTTCTTTTATTTCTTCCGAAATTTTCAAACTTTGTGCTAATTGTTGCAATTGACGAGGTGTAATTTTACCTGTCGAAACTTTTCCAGCCAAACGTTCTAAATCGGTTAATTGACCTAATTTTTCTCGCAAATCGTAACGTAAATCTCCAAATTTGTAGAAGTATTCGACAATATTTTGACGACGTTGAATTGATTTCAAATCTTTCAACACCATTACCATCCAACGATTCAACAAACGTGCTCCCATCGGAGTTTTGGTATCGTCTAAAACATTTAATAACGTAACACCTTTTGGATGTGGAGAATAAACCAATTCGAGATTGCGAATCGTAAATGGATCCATCCACACAAAACTATCTTGATTAAGACGCTGAATAGATGTTAGATGCTGAATTTCGAAGTGATGTGTGTCATCCAAATAAGCTAAAATTGCACCCGCAGAAATGATTCCATCTTTTAAATCCTCAATTCCAAAACCTTTTAAATTCTTAGTTTTAAAAAGATTGGTTAATTTATCAATTGCAAAATCATATTGAAAAGCCCAATCATCTAACAAAAATTTACTTTTGACATCAGAAAAATTATATTTGACACGTTTTTGATAAATCACTTCACTTGGTCGAAACGATTGAATAATTTTTGCCACTTGATCTTCTTGTCCTTCAGAAACTAAAAATTCTCCCGTCGAAACATCCAACAAAGCTATTCCAAAAGCTCTATCACCTTGATGAACAGCCATCAAAAAATTATTCGATTTTGACGATAAAACCTCATCTTGCAATGCAACACCAGGCGTAACCAACTCTGTAACACCACGTTTTACGATACCTTTTACCATCTTTGGATCTTCGAGCTGATCGCAAATTGCAACACGCAAACCAGCTTTCACCAATTTTGGCAAATAAGTATTCAAACTATGATGAGGAAAACCTGCCAAAGCACTATTATCAGAGCCATTGGCGCGTTTCGTTAAAACTATATCTAAAATGCGAGAAGCTCGCACAGCATCTTCTCCAAATGTTTCGTAAAAATCTCCCACACGGAACAACAACATCGCATCAGGATATTTCGCCTTGATCGTGTTATATTGTTTCATTAGAGGAGTTTCCTTATTCTTTACTACTTTTGTCAAATTATTATAAATTTTGAACAGCTAAGTTAGTTAAAAACGAAGTGATGAGAAAACTAAAATTAGACGAATTAGGTCGCGTTTCTGCGGAAGAATATAAAGCTATTGAAAAACACCCGATTGTTGTGGTGTTGGATAATGTGAGAAGTATGCACAATGTTGGTGCAGTTTTTAGAACTTCGGATGCATTTTTAATTGATAAAATTTATTTGTGTGGAATTACAGCAACTCCGCCTCATAAAGAAATTCATAAAACGGCAATTGGTGCAGAAAATTCTGTTGATTGGGAATATATAAAAGATTCGAATGAATTGATTGCAAAACTGAAAGAAGATGGTTATCAAATTGTAACGATTGAACAAACGGAAGGTTCTGTTTTGTTAAATGAATTTGAAGTTGACCAATCTCAGAAATATGCAATTGTGATGGGAAATGAGGTTGATGGTGTGCAACAATCAATCATTGATCAATGTGATACGTGTATCGAAATTCCACAATCAGGAACAAAACATTCGCTTAATGTTTCGGTTTGTACAGGAATTATTTTATGGAAATGGTATGAAAGTTTTATGAAATAGCGTTAAGCAAAAATATAAACTCCAACTTGAATAGAAGTTGGAGTTTTTTGTTATTAAAAATTCACCGAAACATTAATCCATTCTGGATCAAAATCTGCGTTATATTTTTTATAGAAATTAATTGCAGGTTCATTCCAATCCAGAACTTGCCAAACCATTCCGTGGTAATTATTCGCTTTTCCATAAACAATTAATTCATCCAATAATAATTTACCAATTCCAGAACCGCGCATTTTTTCGGTTACAATCAAATCCTCCAAATATAATCTGCGTCCTTTCCAAGTCGAATAACGATCGTAATGCAACGCAATTCCTTCCACATTTCCGTCCACTTCTGCAACCAAAGAACCCCAAACTGGTTTATCTCCAAACCCGCATTCTTCCATTTCTTCTAAGGTTACCGTTACTTCGTCTGGTGCTTTTTCGTATAAAGCTAATTCGTGAATTAACTCTAAAATTCGAGGACAATCTTCTTTTCTTGCTTCTCGTATTGTTACATTTTTCATTATTGTGTGATGTTATTTAGTTATTCGTTATTCGAGACTAGAAATTAGTTATCTAGTTTACGAAACGTAGAATTCATTATTTTTTGTCATTCTGAATATAGCTTCAGCGAAATGAAGAATCTATAGATTCCTCCATTCGTCGGAATAACAAATTCGCTAATTTTTGATGAGATACTGAAACGAGTTCAGCATGACAATTTCTCTAAATTCGAGCTTCGTATTTCTAACTTCGTACTTAAATCGTCATTCCAATTTCGATTCCTTTGATACGACGATATAATTCTGTTGCGTAATTATCAGTCATTCCCGAAACATAATCCAAAATTCCCATTACCTTTTGATACTTTGTTCCTTTCTCATATAAAAACTGAGCAGGAACTAAACGCAAGGCTTTTTTCTCAAACGTTTTGCGTTCTTTTTCATCTTTTAAAATTGGAGGAATAAATTGCGAAAGCAATTCTGACATTACATTATAACCTGCATTTTCAATTTCGAGAACAGAACGATGATTATAAATATTTTCAATCGAGAAACGTTGAATTTCGTCTAAAACTCGTTTCGTTACTTGTTCCGTTTCATTTTTAATCACATCTAATAACGCCGTTTTAAATTCTCCTTTTACAATTTGATCAAAATTATTTTGGTAAACTTCAACCGATTTTTGCGTCAATAAATTAATTGATTTTGCACGTAAATAGGCTATTCGATCATTTTTATCTGAAATTGATTTTAATGTATTTTTTGTTTTATCAATTTGAGATGGATCTAAAGATTCAACTAAATTCAAAAATAATTTTCGGCATTTATCATGATCAATAATTCCTAAACGTTGCGAATCTTCGACATCGATAATCGAATAACAAATATCGTCAGCCGCCTCTACCAACCACACAAACGGATGTCGCTTGTAAATAATTGGTGAATCTTGTTCCAAAATCATATTCGTTTTTTCAGCAATTGTTCGGAAAGCTTCCTTTTGCGCCTGAAAAAATCCAAATTTCTTGCGATGCAATTGACTTTTATCTTTTGCAACCGATTCACATGGATATTTTGCAATCGCAGCCAATGTTGAATACGTCAAACGTAAACCACCTTCCGATTTTCCGTTTTGTTGTTGTGTTAAAATTCGAATTGCATTTGCGTTTCCTTCAAAATTGATTAAATCAGCCCATTCGGCTTCAGTAAAATATTGTTTCAAATCTGTTTCATGGCGATCAAAATAAGAAGCAATTGCATCTTCGCCCGAATGTCCAAAAGCTGGATTTCCGATATCGTGACACAAACATGCCGCTGAAATAACATCGTGAATACTATATTTATAAAATTCTTGTGATTCTTTTGTTAATTTATAATTTTCGGAAATAAACTTTCCTACCAAATTTCCCATCGAGCGTCCAACAGACGAAACCTCTAACGAATGCGTCAATCGATTGTGGACAAAAACACTTCCTGGCAAAGGAAAAACTTGCGTTTTGTTTTGCAAACGACGAAAGGCAGACGAAAAAATAATACGATCATAATCGCGCTGATATTCTGATCTCGCATCCGACGTATCGTTTGTATTGCTGCGTTGATTGGTGTAAATATGATTGAGAAGTTCCATAAACTGATTTAGAAAACGAATTTAACGAATAATGTTCAGTCATAAAAAAATCCGAACGGTTTCGTTCGGATTTTTGGGTTTATTCGTGAAATTTTAAAAGATTTTTCATTCTTTCTGTAATATATTCATCTTGAAGAAAATTTGCTTCATTAAAGTTTAAATCAAACTTATATTGAACAGCTAACTCTTTTAGAATTTCAATTTCAGCTTTTATCTCTCCTTCAAACCAGTTGTCCCAAGCAAACAAAATTATTTTTTCATTTTTAGCTAATTTGTAAAAGTCGAAATCAATTGATTTATCAAAAATTTCATCATCATATTCACAAATAATTTTCCATTTATCTTTTACTAATTCATTAATAATTAAATAAAAAATATCAGTTTCAATATTTGTGACAATTTTAAAATTCATTAATCAAAATAGTATTTCTACCAACTACCAGAAGCACCTCCGCCTCCGAAGCTTCCGCCACCGAAGCCACCAAAGCCGCCTCCGCCGCTAGATGATCCACCCCAAGAACTTCCTCCTGAGCCGAAACCTCCACCACCGAAAACAGAACTTCCTGTGTTCATGATGATAATATCGTCTAACAAACTTCTTCGTCTACCGCCATTTCCGCCATTATTACCTCCTCTACCTTTCGAAATAATAATGAAAATAAAAATGAAAAATCCTATGGCAAAAATCAATGCAAACCAATCCATTTCTGGTTCTTGAGATTTTGCTTTGTCTTGTTTGTATTTTCCTGCAAAAGCTTGAAAAATAGAATTGACTCCAGCATTTATTCCGCCAGCGTAATCACCTTGTTTGAAATACGGAATAATAACATTGTCAATAATCGATTTGTTGACACTTGGTGGTAGATAAATTTGAGCTCCATAACCTGTTCTAATCGTAATCTTACGATCTTGTTCACTTAAAACAATTACAACTCCATTATCTTTTCCTTGTGTACCAACTTTCCATTTTTCACCAATATCATTTGCAAACATTTCTAATGGATAACCATCTAGAGACTTCACTGTTAATACCAAAATTTGAGTAGATGTTGAATCATCATAGGCTACTAATTTTCGTTCTAATTCATCCAATTGCATTGCATCAAAAACATGAGCATAATCTTGCACAAGCTTTTTTGGCGGATGTTTCATATTAACCAATTCATCAGGCGTTTGCCCAAAAACGGTTAAAATGGAAAGAAAAAAAGTTAGAAAAAAGTATTTAACTGTAGCTAATTTCATCTGGTAATTCGTTTGTATCATCCTCTTGATGAGGAAAATATTTCTTAAGTGCTTTGCCGGTTTTCTTAATTCCTTTGCAAAGTCCTTTTACATAATGTTCTTTTTTGAAATGCTTGACAACATCTGCTTTTATATCGTCCCAAAAGTCGTCTGGCGTTGCATTGTCAATTCCTTCATCTCCGATAATCGTAAAATTATGATCGGTTGGTGAAACATGAAACAACACACCATTTCTATCTTTGGTTTTGTGCATTTCTAATCGTTCAAACACCTCTAAAGCTTTATCAAAATGATTGGGAGAAGATTCGAATTCAATATGAACTCGAATTTCCCCACTTGTATATTTCTCCGCTTTTTGGATGGCTTCGATTATTTTTTTTTCATCTTTTGAGGAAAGAAATTTATGTTTCTTATTTCCCATAATGATTAGAATTCTACTTTAGGAGCATTTTCAGATCCTGCAGCAGCTTTGAAATAACCTTTTTTCGTAGCACCTGTAAAACCAGCGATTAAGCTGTTAGGGAAAGTTATAATCATGTTATTGAATTTCTCTGCAGCATCGTTGTATTTTTTTCTCTCAAATAAAACTTCTTGCTCGATAGAAGATAATTCTGCTTGTAAAGAAGTAAAGTTTTGATTGAATTTAATATCCGGATATTTTTCAACAGAAACCAATAAACGGCTTAATGTAGATCCTAATTGATCTTGAGCTTGTTGAAATTTCGCAATATTTGCATCTGTTAATTGACTTGGATCATCAATTTTAATTTGATTAGAAGTCGCTTTTGCACGTGCATCAATTACAGCTGTTAACGTTTCTTTTTCCATATTCGCAGCACCTTTTACCGTGTTCACTAAATTTGGAACTAAATCTGAACGTTTTTGATATGTATTTTCTACATTCGACCATTGTTTTTGTACACCTTGGTCTGTTGTTTTAATCGTATTCGAAACTCCAATTCCCCAGAAAACGATTCCTGCAAGAACTAAAAGAATCACTCCGCCAATAAGACATCCTTTGTTTTTCATAGTATTTTTAATTTATTATTACGTAAAAATAGTGTTTTTTAAACAATTTTTTATCAAAAATAAAACCGAGCTTATTTCTAAACTCGGCTTTACTATTTTTTGGATTTTAAACGTTTAATTTAATAATGTTTTTGCCCAACTTTCTTCAATCGGTAATAACCAATTTTGCTTAAAATCATTCAAAGAAGAAATTCCATTATTGAAAACTTTTACATTTTTGATTTCTCCTTCTTTTACTTTTTGTTTGAATGTTGGTAATTTTTCGATAAAAACTTCCTGTTCATTTTCATACGAAACTAACATTCTGTTCAATAAATCGAACGAATAATCTGCATCAATTTCGCGTACGATTTTCGTTAATTTATCGATAGAACAACCACTTGCTGTCGCTTGATTTTCGTCTACACCAACTACAATAAATTGATCATAAGGTAAATCAAAATCAGCTAAAAGTTCAGCGCCATGCGCATTCCAATCCGCTATAAAAGTATTTAGTTTAGCTGTAATAGCTTGCTTTTCTTCTGTTGAGAATTTACGATTGGCTTGAAAAATCCAAATTCTTGAATCGTCTGCTAAATTCATTTTCTCTTTGTTTAAAATTTGTGTTTCAAAGATACGGAAATTTTAGATGTTAGATGTTAGATGTTAGATGTTAGATGTTAGATGTTAGATGTTAGATGTTAGAAAGCTAAAATTTTTACATAAAAAAGCCATCTCTTTGAGATGGCTTTTTTATATTATTTTTATAAATTCGATTATAAATCTTTCGCTTCCATAATCAATTCAGCTAAGTCTTTTACCATAACCGTTGATTCTTTTTCGAAGTGTTTTACACCGTCTGTCATCATTGTATTACAAAATGGACAACCTGTTGCGATAATGTGCGGCTCTTTCTCTAAAGCCTCTTCTGTACGTTCTACATTGATGTCTTTGTTTCCTTTTTCTGGTTCTTTGAACATCTGCGCTCCACCAGCACCACAACATAATCCACGTGTTTTGCAACGTTTCATTTCGACTAATTCGGCATCTAATTTTTCGATTAATTCACGAGGCGCTTCATACACATCGTTACCGCGACCTAAATAACAAGGATCGTGGAAAGTGATTCGTCTTCCTTTGAATGTTTCAGAACCTTCTAATTTCAATTTACCTTCGTTGATTAACTGTTGTAAATATTGAGAATGATGCAAAACCTCATACTCTCCACCTAAACTTGGATATTCATTTTTCAACGTATTGAAACAATGTGGACAAGTTGTAACGATTTTTTTCACTTCGTAAGCATTCAGAACTTCAATATTCATCATAGCTTGCATTTGGAAAACAAATTCGTTACCAGCACGCTTTGCAGGATCACCTGTACACGATTCTTCTGTTCCTAAAACGGCGAATTCTACGCCAATATTATTTAAAATTTTAACGAATGCTCGTGTTATTTTTTTAGCTCTGTCATCAAAACTTCCGGCGCAACCAACCCAAAACAAAACTTCTGGTTGTTTGCCTTCGGCCATATATTGAGCCATTGTTTTAACTGTAATATTTGACATATTTTTTTGTAGTCTTTGTGTTATTTGAATGGATTTGGTTTAATGTTTTCCATCATCAAAAACTTGAATCGAAACATTTTTTTCAACCAAATCTGTAAATTTACCATTGTATCGTGTCGCTTTTACTAAATGGTTGTCAACCCAATGATAATTTCCTCCACGAGGTTTTCCCATTAAAAGTCCATGGTATTTGAAACCATGTTTTTTCAACCAAATTTCTGTGTACTCACGATGTTCTTCTGTACGTGATGTAAAAAATGTGATAATATGTCCTTCGTCGTACCATTTGTTTAATGTTTCTAAAGCATCTGGATATAATTCTGCTGTTAGCATACGTTCTGGTTCTTCGTTTGGAATATCATCGCAAATTGTTCCATCAATGTCAATTAAATAATTTTTAACATTTTCTGGTAAAATAGGACTTACTCTTTCTCCGTTTTCAATTTTTTCCTCTAAGAAATTTTCCATGTGTGCTGTGTTTGTGTGTTATGTACAAAAATTAATAGTTCTTTGAGAATGAGTAATTGTATTTTACAATTTTAATCGTTTGCCCAATTCAATCTATCCGCATTGTTAAATTGCCAAGGAGCTCCATTGTTTTCGACATTTGTCATCATCATGTTCAACTCGTTTGGTGCAGCAGATTGTTCCATTACCAAATAACGACGTAAATCAACAATAATTGATAACGGATCGATATTTACTGGACAAGCCTGTGTACATGCATTACAAGATGTACATGCCCATAATTCTTCTGGTGAAATGTAATCGTTGACAAGCATTTTACCATCATCCACAAAACTTCCGTTTGCATCGATGTTTTTACTTACTTCTTCTAAACGATCACGAGTATCCATCATAATTTTTCGAGGAGATAATTTTTTCCCTGTCAAATTTGCTGGACATTCAGATGTACAACGCCCACACTCCGTACATGTGTAGGCATTCAATAATTGTACTCTGTTTAAATCAAAAATATCTTTTGCTCCAAATGTTTCTGGCTCTCCCTGTGGTTCGGCAGGTGCTGCGTAAGGATCTGCATTTGGATCCATCATCATTTTTACCTCATCTGTTACAGATTGTAAATTATTGAATTCTCCTTTTGGTTCTAACTTAGAAAACCATGTATTTGGAAAAGCCAAAATGATGTGTAAATGTTTTGAATAATACAAATAATTTAAGAAAAAGAAAATTCCGATGATATGAAACCACCAAGCTGCTCTTTCTATAATTGTAATAAATGTGATGTCGTTGAATTGACTAATAATTGGTGCTGTTAACCAAGAAGAAATTGGAAAAGATCCTGTTTCGATATAATGAGGTGCACCCATTTTTTGTAACACTTGATCTGCACCATTCATTGTAAATAAAGCCAACATAAATGCAACCTCCATAATTAGGATATAATTAGCATCGTCTTTTGCCCAGCCTTTCATTTCTGGTTTCCAAAAACGTCCAACTTTTACAAAGTTTCTTCTACAGAAGAAAATGATACACGAAACCATCACCAAAAAGGCTAAAATCTCGAAAAACCCTATCATTCCGTTATAGAAACCTCCTAAGAAACTTAGAATACGGTGTGTTCCGAATACACCATCGATGATAATTTCTAATACTTCGATATTGATTAAAACAAATCCTACATAAACAAAAACATGTAGAATACCAGCAAGAGGACGAACAGTCATTTTACCTTGTCCTAAAGCCACACGAGCCATCGTTTTCCACCTTTCCGCAGGATGATCGAAACGATCTATTTCTTTCCCTAATTTGATGTTACGTATAAGTTTCTTTACGTTTTGCGCAAAGAACCAAATACTTCCTATCATAATTAGAAGAAAGATTACATTTGGAATGTACTTCATCATTTTTTATTAGTCTTTTTGTGAGTTTTGAGTATTTAAATTTTAGTTTTGATTTTATGGCTGAACTGGTTGCTTTTTACCAAAAACAGAGATGTTCACATAACGACTTGGGTTTTTCTTTAAGTCTGTTACCAATTCATTCATATTTTTGATTGTTGCTTCAAGTTCGTTAGCAAGCGTTTCATCTTTTGCTAATTTTCCTAAAGAACCTTTTCCATTATTCATATCTTCTAACAATGTATTTAAGTTTTTAGACGCATTTTCAAAATTCTTAATCACTTGATCTAATTCTAACGCGTTTAATTTATCCGCAGTTTTTCCAAATTTGTCAACCGTAGCTTTTGCAGAAGCCATTGTAGCACTTGCATTGTTAAGCGTTGTGTTCAATGTCTTTTCGTTTGTTTTGATCAAATTATTTGCACTATTTGATGTTGCAGTCAACGATTGCGCTGTTTTGTCGAACGAATCAATTGTATGATTCAAGTTTCTCAACATTGCTTTAATATCTTGTTGAGTTGACGGATCCAAAACATTGTTTACACTTCCTAATGTTTGATTAAAACTTAATAAAACACTATCTAACTTTGCTTGTGTTGGCGTTAATTGTTTCGTCAAACCATCTAACATTCCGCCTGCAATACGACCTTGTAAATAATCACCATCTTTTGCTACATCTGGTCCATAGTCTAATAAAAGTCTAACTTCTGGTCCAGACATAATTCCTGGTTCGTAAATTTCTGCAATTGTTTTTTTCGAAAATTGAATATCTTTTTCGACAGAAATCACGACTTCAAAATAGATAGGTTTTGCAGTATCTATAATTTTAATTTCTTTCACCTGACCAACTCTCAAACCGTTTACAGAAACAGGTTTAGAAGGAGCTAATCCGCTTACATTTTCGTATTTTACAGTAAACAAACGTCCTGATGAAAAAATATTTTGACCTTTTAAGAAATTGAATAGCATGAAAAAACCTACTAAGGTTAAGATGGTAACAACTCCTATTTTTAATTCTTTAGATAACTTCACTTGTTATGATTTTATGCAAAAATAAAATTTAATTTGTAAAGAAACATTTTATATTACGTTTACATTGGTTCTTCACCATTAAATGTAACGATAAAGGCGTTTCTAAAACCTTTGTCTTGTACTTGTTTCAATGTTTTTTGAGCAGATTCCATTGTTTTATCAGAGCCATAATAATATTTCTGAAGTCCACCTTCTTTTACTCGCAACACATTTGTCAATCCATTAAATTTTTCGTCTTTGTCTTTATATTTTTTATTTGATGTCATAAACTGAACACGATAATTTTTACCACCTTCTAATTTTTTATTCGTTTCAAATTCTACAATTTTTGCACCAGAAAATCCTTTACGTTTTACCGTTTGCAACAAATCATCTGCACGAGATTGTAAATCTGTTTCTCCGTAATAATACACGTAATTATCACCTTCCTGAATTACATCTAAATCTGTTAAACCTCTTAATTGCGGCGAAGTTGAAGAAAATTTCATTTTAGACTCCATTACCCTTACCTTCAATTTTTTTCCTTCTACAGGTTTTTCAACTTTTTTAACTGGTTTAGGTTTTTCGTCCTCGTCCTCTACTCCACTTCTACGATCATATTCTTTTTTGAATTGTTTAAAAGCTTCATAAATTGTAGTCGTCGTTTTATCTTTTCCTTCGTCTGATGCTAAAAATGTTCCTTCATCATAATTCGAAATAAATCCTAACTCTACCAAAACAGAAGGAGAAGCATTTCCTCTCAACACGTGAAAATTTGCTTGTTTAACACCTCTACTTTTTCTGAAATCACGATTTACGAAACCTTTTTCTACCAAATCTGCAAAACGAATAGATTGTTCTTTATAAGCTGCATTCATAATCTCAAAAGCGATAACCGCTTCCGGATCATTTGGATTAAATTTTTCGTAACGTTCTTGATCTTTCTCTAAAAACACAACCGAGTTTTCACGTTTAGAAACTTCATCTGTTTCGTTAGATCGTTTCAATCCCATTACAAATGTTTCTGTTCCCGTTGCGCTTTTGTTATCAGCCGAATTACAGTGAATCGAGACAAATAAATTCGCATGATTATCATTTGAAATTCGTGTACGTTCCCATAATTCTAAAAAAATATCTGTATCACGTGTTAAAACAACTTTAACATCTTTGTGATTTTTCTTAATTAATTCCGCCAATCTTTTCGAAACATCTAACGTGATATTCTTTTCATAATCAGCGACTCCCCTTGCTCCAGCATCATGTCCACCATGACCAGCATCAATAACAATTACAAAATTTTGCTTTTTTTGTGCAAATGAAAATGTAGAAAATACCATCATCATCGCAAAAAATAAATACTTTTGTATGTTAATCATTTTTAAACTCATACTATAGGTTTGTTTTTTTGATTAATTTTGACGCAATTTATAAAAAATAAGTTTTTCAATTTGTTTACAAAGGCAATTAAATCGATTTTATTTTTTAGTCCAGTTATGGTTTGCACCGTTTCTTTTGGACAAGTTAAGCAAAATAATAACGATAAAGATCACTCTAAGATAGTTTCTGATTCAGTAAAATTAGATACTATTATCCCTGTAAAAGAGAAATTAGAGTTTGTGGTAGAGCACAATTCCGAGGACGAAATACATAATCGTAAAAAACGTATGACTTACCTTTTGCGTAAGGCACATGTAGTTTACGGCGATATGACTATTGATGCAGATTATATCGAACTAAATTGGGATACAGGTGATGTATATGCCGAAGGTAAGCGCGATTCTATTGGGAATATTATTGAAAAAACTAAGTTTACACAAGGTCAACAAGAAATTTTGCAAGATGCTTTCAAAGTAAATTTCAAAACGAAAGTTGGAATTGCATATAACATTCGCATGACGCAAGAAGATGGAATCATCATTGCTGATAAAGCGAAGCGTGTCAATGATTCGGTAATGTTGTTAAAACGTGCCGATTTTACAACGGATACTTATTTTAAAGAAGGAAAAGATACTCGACCAGATTATTTTCTTCGCGCCAAAGAAGGAAAAATGATTGATAAAAATGGTAAGAAAACATTAATTACCGGACCTATCAATATGTGGATTTATGACGTACCAACGCCCTTAGCATTGCCATTTGGTTACATCCCAGCGATGGGTGCAAAACGTGCCGCAGGTATTTTGATGCCTCGCCCAGGTGAGCGTACAAATCTTGGTTTCTTTATCGAAGATTTAGGGTTTTATGTTCCATTTGGAGATAATTTTGATTTAAAACTTTCGGGAGATGTTTATACAAAAGGTAGTTGGGCTGCTAGAGCCGAATCTACCTATAAAAAACGTTATAAATACAATGGGCGACTTGCAGCGAATGTAGAAAATCGCTTAACTGGTATCAAAGGTCTTACAGAAGGCTCTAATGCCTTTTCTAAACAAAGTATGTTTGGTGTTATGTGGTCACATAGCCAAGATCCGAAAGCAAATCCATATTGGTTATTCAATGCCAATGTTAACTTTTCGAGTTCGAAATATTACCGTGAATCTGTACGAAATCAATACATCAATACTGGACAAGTTTTTACAAACAACGTTAACTCGTCTATCAACCTAACGAAAAACTTTGAGAATGCACCTCTAACAGCTCAATTGAGTATGTCTCACTCTCAAAACTACAATACTGGAGATATTAACATTGCATTTCCTCGTTTCAACTTGACGATGTCTCGTATTTTCCCGTTTGCAAAGAAAAATATGCCAAAAGAAGGTTTAATTCAGAATCTTGGTTTAACGTATAGTATGCAAGCTGGAAATGAAGTTAACACCAACGACAAAGACATCTTTACAGACAAAATGTGGAAAGATCAAATGCGAATGGGTGCGAATCACAAAATTGGTTTGCAGACAGGTATTACACTTGCTAATTATTTCCCATTAACACTTTCTTCTGACTATAATGAAGTTTGGGGTGATAATCGTTTGATTAAAAATTACAATTCTGTTAACGGAAAAATAGAGGACACAACATTGAAAGGATTCAATTCTTATCGAACATTTAATTTCAATGCTTCTGTTTCAACAAATATTTATGGATTATATCTTAATCCAAATAAAGATGCTAAGATTTTAGGAATTCAGCACGTAATTACGCCATCTATTGGTTATAGTTATACGCCAGATTTCCAAAGTCAATCTTGGGGATATTACAAACCTTATCAAAACCAAAATCAAGAAGAAGTTTGGTACAACCAATATCAAAACATGTTATATGGTGTATCAATTCCTGGTTTGACAAATTCATTAAACTTTGGACTTTCGAATAACTTGGAGATGAAAATCAAAGATGCAAATGATCCAAAAGGTTTCAAGAAAGTAAAGATTTTTGAATATTTACGTTTGAGTTCATCTTATAATTTCTCTGCGGATGAATTTAAACTTTCTCCGATTAGTATTAATGGAATGACATCTTTGTTTGATAGAAAAGTTAATGTACAATTCTCATCAACTGTTAATCCATATAAAATTCAACGTTATATAAATGCTGAAGGAAATGAAGTTGCTCAATACATTGATGAACTTGGCTTAGGAAATCTTCGTATTTCGAATATGACATTAGGAACTGGTTATACTTTTGATAATAGTACATTTGGTGGAAAACGTTTCGATGCCAAGAACTATAAAAAGCGTGGAACAGTTCGTGACGAAAATTTCTATTATGACAGCGATAATTATGCGCAATTTGCTATTCCTTGGAGTTTAACAGCTAATTTAAGTTATAATTATAGCAAAGGAACAGAACGAAAAGGAAGTAGCACAGGTTCTATTGCAATGAATGGTAAAATTTCGCCAACACCATATTGGGCAATTTCTGCAAATGCAACTTACGATTTCATCAAAAGTGAAATAACTTATGTACGTTTTGGTTTTGAAAGAGATTTACGAAGCTTTACCTTATCATTCAACTGGACACCAATGGGAACATATAAAAGTTATGATTTCTTTATCGGAATCAAAGCATCAATCTTACAAGATTTAAAATACAACGACAGATCAAGACTTAATTACTAAAAAAAATATTAATATGAAAAAACAAATCGTTCATACAGAAAAAGCACCACAAGCAATTGGACCTTATTCACAAGGTGTAAAATACAACGGATTTATTTACACATCAGGACAAATTCCTTTTAATGTAGAAAAAAATGAATTGGTTACAACAGGTATTCAAGATGAAGTTCATCAAGTAATGAAAAATGTAATTGCAATTTTAGAAGCGGGCGGAACAACAATTGACCAAGTTGTAAAAACAACAATTTTCGTTAAGGATTTGAATGATTTCAATGCAGTTAACGAAGTTTATGCTTCTTATTTTAATGACGAAAATTACCCTGCACGCGAATGTGTAGAAGTTGCTCGTTTACCACGCGACGTAAATGTTGAAATTTCTGTAATCGCCATTGCAGACTAATAAAATATTATGCTAAAAGACAAAACTGTATTAAGAAACACAATTGCTGTAGTGGTAGGATTAGCTGTAATCTTTGCCATTATACAATTTGGTCTTATATACAACGCGGATAGATTAGGATGGGACGACAAAATTTTCCCTGAATGGAGACACATCATCAAATACTTTTCGCATCAAGAAGGAAAAAAATACGAAGTTCAATTTTTTGGATCAATGCTCGCAATTAGTGGAATTGCAGCTTTAGTTGGAGGTGTTATAACAGCACTTATCGTAAGAAGAGCTAAACAAGCTTACACGATGTTTGTAGGTTTTATTGTGTTAATCGTTGCATTAGGCGACGTTCTTATCACGCCTTATCACCCAACTTGGTACGAAATTGCGATCTGTCCAGTTTTATTCTTTTCATCATGGATTGGAGGTTTAATTGTAGATTTAATTTACAAAAGATTTTTAAAAAAATACAAACCATCCAGCCAATCATATTAAACTAACATTATGTCTGAAAAAGATAGAAAAATTAGAGTTGCCATCTCGATTGGTGATTATAACGGAATCGGAATTGAGGTTATCTTAAAAACCTTACAAGAAAAAGAAATAACAGAGTTTTTTACGCCTGTTATTTTCGGTTCAACCAAATTATTATCGTATCAAAAAGATCGTTTAAAATTTGACCGAATCAATTTTCAAGGTATTCAAGATGCGAATCAAATTGTAGACGGAAAAATCAATGTGGTTAATCTTTGGAAAGATCAAATTGATGTACATTATGGTAAAGTAACCAAAGAAGCTGGTGAACACGCTTATCAATCATTAAAAGCGGCTGCAAAATCTGTTTCAGATGGTTTTACTGATGTTTTGGTAACGGCTCCAATTAATAAAGATAATATTCAGTCCGAAGAATTTCATTTCCCAGGTCATACCGAATATTTAGGAGAAATTTGGGGAGGAAAACCTTTGATGTTCTTAGTTTCAGAAAAATTGAGAGTTGGTTTAGTAACGCAACATATTCCGATTAGCGAAGTTGCAAAACAAATTAATCCAAAATCTGTTTATGCAAAAATTCAACAAATTCATAAAAGTTTGATTGAAGATTACGCCATCGAAAAACCAAAAATTGCAGTTTTAGGTCTTAATCCTCATGCAGGTGACAATGGTCTGTTAGGATCAGAAGAAAAAGAAATTATTTCGCCAGTTATCGAGCGCTGCATTAACGAAAATCAATTAGTTTTTGGACCTTATTCGGCAGATAGTTTTTTCAATCCAAGTAATTTAGACGCTTTTGATGCTGTTTTGGCCATGTATCACGATCAAGGATTGGTTGCTTTCAAAACAATTAGTTTTGATGAAGGAGTTAATTATACAGCTGGATTAAAATTTGTACGAACTTCGCCAGATCATGGTGTAGCTTACGACATCGCAGGAAAAGGAATTGCAAACGAAGAATCATTTAAGGAAGCTATTTTTTCAGCAATCGAATTATATAAAAATCGAAACGAATACCAAGAGCTAACAAAAAATGTATTGCAACATATTCCTCTAAAATTAGAAAAAGGCGATAATAAAGAATAAAAATTTAAAATAAGTTGCAAAGAGCTATTAATTTTAAATAAATTAGATTATCTTTGCACACCTTTTTGTGGTATGGACAAGTTAAAAAATTATAATATTGTATTTACAAGCTTGCCTTTTGGTAAGAGTGATTTTACATTCGAATTATCACAATCGTTCTTTGATTTATTTGAAATTGAGCAAGATTTTGACAATCCTAATTTAATTGCAACAATTATTTTAGATAAAAAATCAACAATGCTTGAGTTAGAAATCAGCTTAAAAGGGGACATTACAGTTCCTTGTGATTTGACTGGAGAATTGTTTCAGCAAGAAATTTCGAATAATGCAGAATTAATTGTTAAATTTGGCGACGAGTTTGACGATACTGATTTTGAGATGTGGGTAATTCCAAGAGAGGAATACCAAATCAACGTTGCGCAAGTTCTTTATGAATTGGCAATGCTATCAGTACCAACAAAACGAATTCATCCCGATGTCTTGAATGGCAAAAGCGATTCTGAAATGATTGAATTGTTAGACCAATACAGCATTTACGAATTAGACGAAGATGCAGAAGACGAGCATGACGATGACGATAACAATGATGACGATGACGATAATAACGACATTGATCCTCGTTGGGCAAAATTGAAAGATTTAAAACCTTAATTGGTTTTTATTATTAAAATAAATTATAGAAATAAAGAAAAAAAAGTAGTTAGATATGGCACATCCTAAGAGAAGACAGTCGTCAACAAGAAGAGATAAACGTAGAACACACTACAAAATCGAAGCTCCACAATTAGCAATCGATAAAACAACAGGTGAAGCACATTTATATCACAGAGCTCACTGGTCTGACGGAAAATTATACTACAAAGGTAAAGTAGTATTAGAGAAAGTACAAGAAGTTACTGAATAATATAATCTTCGAAAGATTTTGAAGCTGTTTCTAAAAAGAAACAGCTTTTTTTATTTTTTTTTCAATACCTTTGAAATCGTTTTATAAAAAACAAACATAAAAGGTCAAATAAAAAACCGCATTATATGGACATTAAAGACATTCAAAATTTAATTAGATTCGTATCAAAAGCAGAAGTTGCTGAAGTAAGCATCAAACAAGATGACATCGAAATCAAAATCAAAACTTTAGCAAGCGTACCTGCACAAGTTGCATCTCAACAAATTTATGTACCACAAGCTCCTGTAGCTCCAATTGCCGCTCCTCAAGCGTCAGCAGCTGCACCAGCAAATAACTCTACAACATCAACAGAAGAAGAAAATAGTAATTTAATTACAGTTAAATCTCCTATGATTGGTACTTTCTACCGTGCTGCAGGACCAGGTAAAGAACCTTTTATTAATGTAGGTGATGCTATTGCTCCAGGTAAAGTTTTATGTATTGTTGAAGCAATGAAGCTATTCAACGAAATCGAATCAGAAGTTTCTGGAAAAATTGTAAAAATCTTAGTGGACGACGCTAGTCCAGTTGAGTACGATCAACCATTATTCTTAGTTGATCCAGCTTAATCAATTACATCTAAAAAATTATGTTTAAAAAGATATTAATCGCTAATAGAGGTGAAATTGCAATGCGTATTATACGTACTGCAAAAGAAATGGGAATCAAAACGGTTGCCGTTTACTCTAAAGCAGACGAGACTTCATTACACGTACGTTTCGCTGACGAAGCTGTGTGTATTGGTCCTGCTCCAAGTAAAGATTCGTACCTAAAAATGGCTAACATCATCGCGGCTGCAGAAATTACTGACGCGGATGCTATTCACCCAGGTTACGGGTTTTTATCTGAAAACTCAACTTTTTCTAAAATCTGTGCTTCTAACGGAATCAAATTCATCGGTGCTTCTGCAGAAAATATCGAGCGTATGGGAGATAAAGCCAATGCGAAAGCTACTATGAAAGAAGCTGGTGTTCCTGTAGTACCAGGTTCTGATGGTTTATTAGAAAGCTATGAGCAAGCCTTAGAAGTTGCGCGCGAAATTAAATACCCAGTTATGATGAAAGCTACTGCCGGTGGTGGTGGTAAAGGTATGCGTGCAATTTGGAAAGAAGAAGATTTATTACACGCATGGGAATCTGCTCGTACAGAAGCTGCTGCAGCTTTTGGTAACGACGGAATGTATATGGAAAAATTAATCGAAGAACCACGTCATATCGAGATTCAAGTTGCAAGTGACCAAAACGGTAAAGCTTGTCACTTATCAGAACGTGACTGTTCTATTCAACGTCGTAATCAAAAATTAGCAGAAGAAACCCCTTCTCCAATCATGACAGACGAATTACGTCAACGTATGGGAGATGCAGCAGTTAAAGCTTGTGAATATATAGGTTATGAAGGTGTTGGCACAATTGAATTCTTAGTTGACAAACACGGAGATTTCTACTTTATGGAAATGAATACTCGTATCCAAGTAGAGCATCCAATTACTGAGCAAGTAACAGGTTTCGATTTAATTCGTGAACAAATTATGTTAGCGGATGGTGAGCCAATCTCTGGTCAAAACTATTATCCAAACGGACATTCTATCGAGTGTCGTATCAATGCAGAAGATCCTTATAACGACTTCCGCCCTTCTCCAGGGAAAATTACAAATATTAATATTCCTGGTGGTAACGGTGTTCGTGTTGATACACACGTTTATGCTGGATATACAATTCCACCAAATTACGATTCTATGATTGCAAAAATCATTGTTACTGCACAAACGCGTGAAGAAGCAATAGCAAAAATGAAACGTGCGTTAGGGGAATTTTATATCGAAGGTATCAAAACAACGATTCCTTTCCACTTACAGTTGATGGATAATCCAGATTTTATCGCGGGTAATTACACAACTAAATTTATGGAGGATTTTGTTTTTGACGAATCTTACGCAAATTACGGAGAATTATAAGAAATTAAATTTTCGAAATATTGAAAATCCAGAACGTATATTCTGGATTTTTTTATGTCATTGTGTCAGCAAAAATCAAATGGCTTAATTGTTGAAAATATCACCTCAGAAAAGTAGTAAATAATCAATTCAATCATCACATCTAAAATCAAAATCTAAACTATTTGATAAGATTCAATCCGAATTGTTAATTTATAGTGATTGAATTGATTGTAATATTACTTTTTACTATTAAAAATCATTAATAATTTATACATTTGCACTCCAAATTTAAGGTAGATGAATATTACTAAAAATACAACAGACAAATTAAACGCAGTATTAACTGTAACTGTTGATAAGGCAGATTATCAAGAAAAAGTAGTTGATGTATTAAACCAATACAGAAAAACAGCTAACATCAAAGGTTTCCGTAAAGGACAAGTTCCAATGAGCTTTGTAAAAAAACAATACGAACAAGCTGTTGTTTTTGATACAGTTAACGAAATTTTACAAAAAAGTGTATCTGAATACATCAACACAGAAAAATTATCAATCTTAGGAAATCCAGTTCCAGTAATGAAAGATGTTGATTGGGATGCTGATCAATTATCATTTGATTTCGAATTAGGATTAGCTCCAGAATTTGATGTTGATTTATCTAAAGTAGAAGTTGAAAGCTACAAAGTAAAAGTTGCTGACGACGAAATCCAAAAATATGTAGATAATTTCGCTGCTCGTTTTGGATCATTAAAATCTTTAACTGAAGCTGAAGCTGAAGCTGTATTGAAAGTAGAAGCTGCTGTAGAAGGGCAAGAAGCTAAACCAACATTTATCCGTTTAGAAGAATTGAAAGATGCTTCTGCATTTATCGGTAAAAAAGCTGGTGATGTTGTAGAAGTAAATTCTAACGATATTTTTGATACTGCTGAAGAAGCTGCACAACAATTGAACACAGAAGTTTCTGAAGAAGGAACTAACGTTACGTATACAATCAAAGAAATTAACAAAGCTGAAAAAGCTGAAGTTAATCAAGAATTATTTGATAAAGTTTATGGAGAAGGAGCTGTAGATTCAGAAGAAGCTTTCCGTAACAAAATCAAAGAAGAGTCAGAAAACATGTACAACAAAGAATCTGACAAACAAATTATCAATGACGTTGTAGCTAAATTATTAGATACAGTTCAATTTGATTTACCAACAGAATTTTTAACAAAATGGTTAATCACTTCTAACGAAAATGTAACTTCTGAAGAGCAAGCGAAAGAAGAATTGGTAAAAATGGACAAAGGTTTACGTTACCAATTAATCGAAGCTAAAATTGCTGAAGTTAACAATGTAGAAGTAAATGCTGAGGAAGTAAAAGAAGCTGCTTTTGCTGCAATCAAAGATCAATTAAAAATGTACGGTCAAACTTCTATTCCAGAAGAAACATTACAACAAATTGCAATGTCTGCTTTACAAAATCAAGAAGAATACAACCGTTTATCATACCAAGTGTTTACAGACAAAATGTTAGACATCTTCAAAAACAATGTAAAATTGAACGAGAAAGAAGTAACATTTGACGAGTTTGTTGACATTATTACAGAAAAAAATAAAGAATTAGCAGAAGCTTAATCACTTCTAAAAAATTCTTTATACCTTTCATTTAAAATCTAAATTTAATAATGAAAAACGTAGGAGAAGAATTTAAAAAATATGCGCTGTTAGACAAAGGAATTAGCTCTTTACATATGGAGAGTTACATCCAAAATACAACGCCTTACATCGTTGAAGAAAGAAAATTGAACGTTGCACAAATGGACGTTTTCTCTCGTTTGATGATGGACAGAATCATCTTTTTAGGAACAGGTATCGATGATCAAATTGCCAATATTATTCAAGCGCAATTATTGTTCTTAGAAAGTGTGGATGCGACAAAAGACATTCAGATTTATGTTAACTCACCAGGTGGTGGTGTTTATGCAGGATTAGGAATTTACGACACAATGCAGTTAGTAAAACCAGACGTTGCAACAATTTGTACAGGAATGGCAGCTTCTATGGGAGCAGTTTTATTATGTGCAGGTGCAGCAGGAAAACGTTCGGCTCTTAAACATTCTCGCGTGATGATTCACCAACCTTTAGGAGGTGCTCAAGGACAAGCTACTGATATGGAAATTACATTAAAGGAAATCTTGAAATTGAAGAAAGAATTATACGATATTCTTGCAACTCATTCTGGTCAAACTTTCGAGCAAATCGAAAAAGATGGTGAACGTGATTACTGGATGACTTCACAAGAAGCAAAAGAATATGGAATGATTGACGAAGTTTTATTGCCTCGTAAATAATTTTAAATTCAATAAAAATACAAAAAAAGGATACTCAAAATTTTGAGTATCCTTTTTTTCGTTTACAAATACTTAAAATTTTGTAAAACAATAAGAATGAAATAAAAAAAAACAATAATCTAAATAAGGACAAAAAGGATCAGTATCAAAAGTTGGGG
>NZ_DJBB01000035.1:0-18119 GCF_002429865.1 Empedobacter sp. UBA5987 | reverse complement strand
CACAGTTAGTAAGATACTACCTAAGAATATTTAAATGAAGAATGTTTTTAATTTATTGTAATCCTATTCCACCACCATTTTGCTCAGTTTTATTCTGTTGAGCTTCGGCTCTTGATTTTACCTTACCACCGAAGTTGTAATTAAATCCTAAATAAAATGTTCTTGATTCCCATTTGAATTTTGCAAAACCTTCGTATGGATTATCCATATTAACACGTGCTTTCATTGTATTGAAAATATCATTTACACGAGCTGAAAATGATGCTTTTCCTTGCATAAAACTATATTTTATTCCTAAGTCCATACGCCACATATCTAACATTTCTCCTTGTAAAAATTTAGTTTTACCTCTAAAGAATCCAAATTGTTGTAAACTTAATTGTTTTGTTAATGTATAAGTATTATTCATTCTCAATGACAATGTATTCGCTGTAATTTTCTTAACAACAGGATTATTATTTTCATCCTCTATAACACTTTGCATTTCTGATGAAGTAAAATCTCCGGCAAGATAAGTACTCATCCATTTAGTTAATTTATAGTTCCAACTTGCTTCAACTCCATAACTATTCACTTTATCATAGTTCATATTATATTGTATAAAAGCTGATTCTACTTCTGGATCTTTTTTGAAAGTCTGAATAATATTATCAGTTACATGACGGTAAAATAAATTTCCTGAAATTGATCCTTTTTTCAATTGTTTCAAATACCCTAATTCAATTGAGTTTGTATATTCTGGATTAAGTTCTGGATTACCTTTATTTGACATTAAAGCTGTCGTAAACTGAGGTACAGGTGTTAACTGATACATTCCTGGACGATCAATTCTTCTACTATAGTTAAATGATAATTGATCCTTTTCTGTCAAATCATATGTTAAGAAAGCAGATGGAAATAAATCTGTATAATCTTTTTTCAAAGTTCCAGAGTTATTAGGCGCAAATAACCAATTTCCATCATCCTCTACACGTTCTAATCTCAATCCTATTTGAGCTCCGAATTTGTTAAATTTTTGTTTATAATTCGCGTAACCCGAGAAGAATTTACGCTCAAATTCAAAATCAACATTTGGATTAAAGTTTACAGCATTTTCAGTAATTACATCTGTAGATCTTAAAATATTATCATTCGTTTCTCTTCTGAATTGTAAACCTGCTTCTAATTTTCCAGCATCTTTTATTTGATTCGTATAATCTAAATTGATTCGAGTATTCGTTGTTTTATCATTTCGATATTCTTGATAGAACTTACTTTTTGGGTATGTGTTGGTGTAATCTCTATCATCATCTTCTTTACTTGTCGAATAAAATGCATCCAAAATAATATTATGATCTTCTTTTTTGAAATCATGTTTGAAGTTTAAACTATAATCCGAACTTTTTGAATCTGACCAAATATCATTTCTATTCAAATCATTTTTTACACCTTGTAAAATATTTGTATTAATTAACGCATTATGATCTCCATTCCATTGATTTGTATAAACTGTCAATGCATTTTGATCATTAATAAACCAGTCAAAACCTGCTTTATAAGATAAATTTCTATTTTTATTATTCTGAATATCAAACAACTGATCTATATTATCAGAATAATTCTGACCAATACCATTTTGTTTAGATGGACGATCTGCATAATTTACATTACCAAATAAATTGAACTTTCCTACATTTACGTTTGCATTAACAGATGAATTGAAACGTGATTTTTTACCTTGCTCGTATCCAGCAATCAAACCAACATTATACCCTTTTTTCTGTCCTTTTACCAATACGATATTAATGATTCCAGATTTTCCATCAGCTTCATATTTAGCAGACGGATTTGTGATAATTTCTATACGTTGAATTTGATTAGAAGGAATTTGTTTCAGTAATTGAGCTGCAGATTGAGACGACGGCTTACCATCTACATAAACTTTTACATTTTCATTTCCTCTCAACGATAAAGCACCTGATTGTTGGTCAACATTAACTGAAGGAATATTATTCAGAACCGATGCAGCATCTGTACCAGCAGAAACTAAATCGTTCCCCACTTCTACAACACGTTTATCTATTTCATTACGATATTGTGAAGTTTGCGCACGAACAAATGCTCCTTTCAGTTCTACGGTTTCCGCTTTTTCTACTTGTAAAATGATGTTACCTAAATTTAATTCACCTCCTTTTACCTCTGCAGTTGTTACAGATTGTTGATAACCAAATTCTGTAATCACCAAACGATAATTTCCGTCTTCTAAATCTGGAATTTCAAATGTTCCGTCTGCGTTCGCATACACTTCATCGAATAATTCTTTTGAATCTGCTTTATAAATCTGAATCGCAGCCATACCAACCGCTTCATTTTTTGCATTTTCAATCTTTCCTTTCACAGGATGTTGTTCCTGCGAGAATCCGTAAATAGAGCAAACGGAGAAAAGAATAGCTAAAGTAAATTTGTTTAATTTCATAGTTAATATTTTTTAACAGTACTATGTTTTACATAATACATAATAAGAGTTGTCCGTACTTTTTCCTAATTAGACGTTTTAAAAAATGTTTTGTTACAAAATTTTTAAACTTTTTTTAAATTTTAAAGTACTATGTTTTACATAATACGTAAACCCAATTGTTGGATGATTTTACTAATAAGACGCAACAACTTCAAAAATGTTACAAGAATTTTTAATTTTTTTTTAAAATTTTTTTCCTCGGTTGAAAAACTTACATTTATCATTCAATTAATATTAATCAAAAAATTGCTAAAACATTGAGTTCAATTGTCATATTAGGTGCAGGAAATGTTGCGTTTCACTTAACTCGTGCATTAATCGAAAACACTTGCAATGTTCGACAAATTTTCAATAGAACATTAGAACATGCTAGAGAAATCGGAGAAGCAAATAGAATTTCGTATACTGATAAAATTTCTGAAATAGAAAAAGCAGACATTTATATTATTGCAAGTGCCGATTCTGGAATCGAAGAATTCTCTCATTATATTCCGTATGATGATGTTTTGGTTGTTCATACTTCTGGATCCTCTCCAATGTCTGTTCTGAAAGGCGATTACCGAAAAGGCGTTTTTTATCCATTGCAAACTTTTTCGAAAGAAAGAACAATGCGTTATGATAATATTCCATTTTTCATCGAAGCAGAAAATCCTGAAGATTTGAAAAAATTGAATGAATTAGGAAATCGTATTTCAAACGAAGTTCACGAACTAAATTTTGCAAGTAGAATGCAAGTACATATGACAGGTGTTTGGGCAAATAATTTTGTCAATCATTTATATTATATCGCTGGAAATATTTGTGAACAAAACAATGTTCCGTTCGATGTTTTGTTGCCTCTTATACAAGAAACAGCAAATAAAGTAATCGAAATGAGTCCTAAAGATGCGCAAACTGGTCCAGCAAAACGTGGAGATCAAGTCATTGTTGATCGTCATTTAGAGGCCTTACAAGATGATTCGAGATTATTACAGATTTACCAAATATTGACAGATTCAATCAAACGAGTTTACGAAAAATGATAAGTTATAAAGAAAAACTAAATAACATTAAAACCGTTATTTTAGATGTGGATGGAGTTTTGACAGATGGAAATTTAATTTTATTACCAACTGGCGAAATGGTGAGAACAATGAATACGCGCGATGGTTATGCGATGCAATTAGCCATCAAACAAGGAATACGAATTGCAGTGATTACTGGAGGAAGAGATGAAGCTGTTGTAAATCGTTTAAAATATTTAGGCTTAACTGATATCTACGTGAATAAACGTGATAAAGTAGAAGCTTTCGAAGATTTACTTTTTTCTTATGGATTAGATCCTGATGAAATAGCGTATATGGGCGATGATTATCCAGATTTAGCTGTGATGAATTTAGTTGGATTATCAGCTTGTCCTAACGATGCTTGTATGGATGTACGCAAAGCTTCAGAATATATTTCACCAGAAAACGGAGGGAAAGGTTGCGTTCGCGATCTATTAGAACAAATTTTGAAAGTTCAAAACAAATGGTATAATGCAGAAGAAGTAGCTTCTGTATAAAAGAATTTGAAATGTTATTAACAGAAAAATTAAAAGATACCAATATCATTTTGGCATCACAATCGCCAAGAAGAAAAGAACTTTTAGCTGGATTAGGATTGCAATTTTCGACAATTTCATTGGATATTGACGAAACATTTGATCGCAACGAATTCAAGAAAGAACAAATCACCGAATATCTTTCCGCTAAAAAAGCAAAAGCTTATACTAATATTCAACCAAATGATTTGATTATTACTTCGGATACAACTGTTTGGGTAGATGATGAATCGTTAGAAAAAGCTTCGAATAGAGAGGAAGCGTACGAAATGATTAAAAAATTGAGTGGAAAAACACATTCTGTTTATACATCAGTTACGATTCGTTCTGTAGAGAAAGAAGTTACCTTTTCAGACGAAACACAAGTGACTATCGCAGATTTAACAGACGAAGAAATTTATTTCTACATTGACAATTACAAACCTTTCGATAAAGCGGGTGCTTACGGCGTTCAGGAATGGATTGGTTATATTGGTGTGGACAATATGAATGGAAGTTATTTCAATGTAATGGGACTTCCTACACACAAGCTATATAAAGAATTGGTAAAATTCTAAACATATCATCCAGCTTCGGCTGGATTTTTTTATTCTACAATTATCGTATTTTTGTTTTTCTAAAAAATCAATTTTATGAAAGTCGGTTTATATTTTGGATCATTCAATCCTATTCATGTCGGACATTTAATTATTGCCAATCATTTTCAACAATTCACCGATTTGGATCAGGTTTGGTTTGTGGTTTCGCCTCAAAATCCGTTGAAGAAAAAAAGTTCTTTGGCAAATGAATATGATCGATTAGAAATGGTAGAATTAGCGATAAAAGATTATCCTAATCTGCGTGCATCTAACATCGAATTTACCTTACCAAAACCGTCGTACACAATTGATACGTTAATTCATCTAAACGAAAAATTTCCTGAGCATGACTTTGCACTGATTATGGGTTCTGATAATTTGGATGGAATCTCGAAATGGAAAAATGCCGATATTTTAATGCGCGATTATCAATTTTATGTTTATCCGCGTCCTGGTTATTCGCAAGAAGAAAATTACGATAATGTCGAAATAGTTGAAGCCCCTTTGATGGAAATATCTTCTACATTTATCAGAAATGCAATCAAAGATGGAAAAAATATAAAGCCAATGTTACCTCCAAAAGTTTGGGAATATTTGGATGGAAGTAATTTGTATGGATAATTTAATTTGAAAATGATAGAATTTGAAGATTATGGATTGGGAAAATTTTATAGAATATGAATCATTAATAATTCAAAAACAATTTGCTGGAGAAATTCGATTTGGTCCAACTTTTTTCTCGCTTAATTCTAATCCAGAAATTAAAGAATTGAATAATAAAATCTTTGGAGATTGGTTTTATAAACACAATTCGATGATATATTTACAACAATGGAATTCTACTAAAAATCCAGATATAAATCTTATTTCAATAAATATATTTACACTTGAATATAAAATTGTATTAGAAAATATAAAATCTGTTTTTGGGGAAATGAGATGCAGAAATAATCAATTATATTTTGTAGATAAATACAATAAAAAAGAATATTTAATCACAGAATCATGACAAAACAAGCTACTATAAATAATTTAGACGAATTGGTTCCTTTATTTGATGCATATCGTCAATTTTATGATAAGAAATCTGATGTAAAAGCAGCAGAAGAATTTCTAAGAGCCAGAATTGTAAATGATGAATCGGTTATCTTTTTAGCCTATAATAAAGACGAAAAAGCCGTTGGTTTTGTACAATTGTTTCCTTCATTTTCATCTACTCGAATGAAACGTTTTTGGATTTTGAATGATTTATTTGTTTCGCCAGAATTTCGCGGACAAGGTTTTGCAAGAGAATTGATTGAAGAAGCAAAAAGTTTATGCCGTAAAACTGATGCTTGCGCGATGCTGTTAGAAACCAGTGTTACGAATGATATTGGAAATTCATTATATCCAAGTGCTGGATTTCAATTGCGCGATGATGCAAATTTTTATGAATGGGAAGTTTAACCAAATTGACGTTTTAATTCGTAGATAATATCTTCTAAACCATTTAGTTTTATTTCGTAAACGGTGGATAATAAAACGCCTAATTTTCCTTTCGGAAAACCACCTTTACCAACAAACCATTCCAAATAAGAAACAGGTAAATCGCACAACAATCGCCCTTCGTATTTACCGAAAGACATTTTTGTTGTGACAATTTCTTTTAATATTTCGGGACGAAATCCTTCCATTATTTTACTACAGTTCCTTTGTACGTCGACATTCCATCTTTGAAATTCTTCGCATTTTTGAAACCTTTTTCTTGCATTTTTTCTGTTGCTAATTTTGCTCTAACACCAGATTTGCAATAAATGAAATAATTCTTTTTTGTATCTAATTTCTGAATCTCTTCTTCGAAATTTGGATTTTTTACATCAATGTTTACCGCTCCAGGAACATGACCTTCAGCAAATTCTTCAGGTGTACGAACGTCTAACAAAACATTCTTTTTGTTCTTGAAATTGATTTCATTTACATTATCTAATGTCGAAGTTACTTCTTCTATTCTCGCTTCTTTTCCTTCTGAACTTGACGAATTGCTTGCACAAGAACCTAAAAAAAGTGTTCCCGCAATCATTGCAACTCCTAAAATTTTATTTACCATTATATTGATTCATTGTATTCTCTAATCCTTGAAAAACAAACGACAAAACTGCATCAGCAGCCAAATTTAATCGTTCATTCATTTTTTCATTTTCTTCTGCCGACCAATCGCCTAACACATAATCCACTTGTTTACCTTCCGAAAACTCATTTCCTACACCAAAGCGTAATCGCGCATAATTTTGTCCGCCAACTTTATTTTGAATATCCTTCAAACCATTATGTCCACCATCGCTACCTTTTCCACGCATACGAATTGTTCCGAAAGGCAAGTTCAAATCATCCGTAATGACAAAAATATTCTCTAAAGAAATATTTTCTTTTTTCATCCAAAAACGAACCGCATCTCCACTCAAATTCATGTATGTATTTGGTTTTAATAACGTAACTGGACGCGCTTTGTATTTGAATTGTGCCACTTCACCAAAATTTGATGGCGAAAATTTAGCATCAACTTTTTTAGCAACTTCTTCAACAACCTTGAAGCCAATATTATGACGAGTATTTTCGTATTGAGCACCAATATTACCAAGCCCAATAATCAGATATTTTTGCATGAAACAAAATTACATCTTTTTGCAATGATTCGAAATAAATATTTAACTTCGCTTTAAAATCTACTAAATTGGTATAGATTTTGAAAATACAAGAAATCGATAAAAAAATTTATCATGAACAAAATAATTAGCGTTTTTATATTATTTATTGGAATGAATGTGTTTGCGCAAAATATTCCGTCGGTGATGAAAACTGAGTTTCCCGCTGCTGCTTTGCAAGATAGTGTAGTTAATTTGGATGGAAATTCGGCAACCTTAGAAAAAGTTTTTTCGAATTATAAAGGAAAAATTGTTCTATTAGATTTATGGGCAACTTGGTGTGGAGATTGTATCAAAAACATGCCAGCTTTGAAATCGTTGCACGAAAAAAATCCTGATGTAACCTTTGTTTACCTTTCAATGGACAAGAATGAGGAAGCTTGGAAAAATGGTATTGAAAAATATCAAATTGAAGGTCAACACTTTTACTTAGGGAACAACTGGAAAGGCAATTTTGGCACAGGGATTGATTTAAATTGGATACCGAGATATTTGGTTCTTGATCAAAATGGAAAAATTGCAGATTACTACAGCGTAAAAGCTGATGATCCTAAAGTTCAAGAAACAATTGATCGTTTAAGAAATAAATAGTTTATAGTTTACCAACCAAATGGTGATTGAAATTGAAAAATCAATCACCATTTTCTTTTATTAATCATTAGAAATCAATATCTTTCATAGAATAAAAATAAATATTCTATAATTTTTTATAGATCATTTTTTGTATCAAACTTTTAGTTATTATTGCATTGATTTTAATACCCTTTTTATTTATATGAAAATATGCTTCGTAATGTATCCTTGGGACAAGGTTGAACCAAGTAAAGACACCACTATGCGAATTATTAAAGAATGCGTAGATCGTGGATTTGAAGTATCCTATTTAACAAAAAAAGATATCTCTATTGCCAAGGGCAAAGTTGTGGGAAACTGCAAAAAGATGATTACTACAGAAACAAATGATTGTGTTGAGTTTTATCACACGATGAAATTTGAAAGTAGTATAAAAGATTTGACCGAATTTGATATGATTTTTATGAGAGCCGATCCACCAATTGATCCGCTTTTGTTGAACATGTTAGAATTAATTGAAGAAAAAGTTTTCTTCGTAAACAAAATTTCGGGATTACGTAAAGCAAATAACAAAATATACGCCGCTTCTTTTGATGATGGTCAAGAAACAATTGTTCCTCAAACGCTTATTACAAAAGACATCGATTTGATAAAATCGTTTGTAGAGGAAAATAATTTCGAGAAATTTATCATCAAACCATTAGATGGAATGGGTGGTAAAGGTGTTATACTTTTCGAACGAAAAAATATTGGTAACTTAAGCTCGATTTGCGATTTTTATATCAATCATACCGGAAATTCTCAGCCTATTATTTGTCAAAATTATATAGAAGGTGCAGAAAAAGGTGATGTTCGTGCCATTGTGATTAATGGTGAACCGATTGGTGCAATTATGCGTGTTCCTGCAGAAGGCGATCACCGTTCTAATATTTCGGCTGGTGGTTCTGCGATTAGACACGAAATGAGTGAACATGAGTTAGATTTATGCCGTAAAATAGGAAAACAACTAAATGAAGATGGAATTTATTTTTGCGGAATAGATTTGATTAACGGGAAAATGGTTGAGCTAAATGTCGTAAGTCCTGGAGGAATTGTTCCTCACAATAATGTAAACAATAACAACGAAATTCAGAAACAAATCGTGTCGATGTTATTGGAGAAATATAAAGAATTTAAAGCATGAAATCCTTAAGTATACAGCAAATTTTAGATAATATTGAGAATGAAATTGTATTTGAAGCTTATGCAGAAGACGAATCATTCAAAATAAAAATCGACGAATACATTCCTTACGTTTGCGCTGCTATTCATGATGGTGGACAAATGCGCGAAGATATTCGCGAAAAATGTTTATTAAGTAATTATGAGCGTTGGTATGAGGAAGATCCGCATACAGCTGAGTTTGTAGAAACTTTTCCTATCGTAATAAAAGGTTGTGATTCTCGATTTGAATACGATCTAAATCGTGGTCCAGAAACTGCTGTGTACGAAGAAGCTTGGGGAAAACAGGTTTGGAAAGAGCCTTTGTCGGTTTCTCAAAAACAAAAAAGTATTGCAAAACATCATGCTTTTTATGAGGTTTTGGAAGCTTTAATCAACAAGCTTGAAACTAAATTTAAGTCGTGTTTGGTTTATGATATTCACTCGTACAATTGGAAACGTTGGGATCGTCCGGTTCCAGTGTTCAACATTGGTGCGGAGCGAGTTGATAACGAACGTTACGGAAATTATGTAGAAAGTTGGCGCGATGAATTAGCGAATATTGAGTTAGAAAATATTCACAATTATTCAGCGATTAACGATGTATTTTATGGACGCGGATATTTGTTAGAATTTGTTACAAATCGATTCAAAAATACATTGGTTTTAGCGACAGAAGTTTCAAAAATTTATTGCGATGAATTGACAGGAGAATCTTTTCCAGAGATTATTAACCAAATAAAAGAAGGTTTTAAATCGGCGATTCTTAACCACGCTTACGAGTTTGTAAAAACGGAAACGACGTACAAAGTAGGTTCTAAGCAAGTGAATATTTTGCACAATGAATTAGAATCTGATTTGGTCAAAATTGATAAACAATTGTATCAATTGGTTCAAAATTTTGAGTTGTTGAGTGTCATCAATCCGATTAATTTAGAATTTGAAAAGAAGAAATTCTTAGCTTCAAAATATACATACGAACCACAATTTAAGTACAATCCGCTTAACATTGATCCATTCGAATTTAAACGAAAATTATCGAATATTAAAGTCGAAAAAATCAATGATATTAGTATTCAAAATATGTATGTTAATACGATTAACGCTTATTTTGATAAGGTCGATTTATTAGCCAATCTTGGTACGGATAAATTCTTATACAATTCGTTGCGTTACTTTGGCGAACCATCCAAAAAAGATATCGAAAATGCGAACTTTATCCTTTATTGTCCTGAATTTAGAATGGATAAACAAGGAAATTATACAGAGGAAGAAGTGGTTAATCTTTTTAGAAATGCTACAAATGATTATGGTTTCAAATTTGACATCGAAGTTTCGGATGATATCGCATCAAAAGCACTTGTAATCAATAGCAAGAGAAAAGTTGTGATTAAACGTGGCGTTAAGTTTGACAAACGTTTTACAAATGGTTTAATTGAGCACGAAATTGGAGTTCACATGGTAACAACGATGAACGCGTTGGATCAACCATTAAAAATCTTTAGTATTGGTTTACCTGTAAATACATTAACGCAAGAAGGTTTAGCGATTTTAAGTGAATATTATTCTGATTCTATTAATCATAGCCGACTAAGAGAACTTGGTTTACGCGTTATGGCAGTTCATATGTTGACAAATGGAAAATCATTCAACGAAACATTTATGACCTTGATGGAAGAATACAAAATGCAACCAGAAGATGCATTTTATCTGACAACTCGCGTTTATCGTGGTGGTGGTTTTACAAAAGATGCACTTTACTTGAAAGGTTTGAAAACAATTTTGAATTATGTTGATCAAGGGCGTTCTTTGGATAATTTATTGATTGGAAAAACTTCAGTTGAATACATTGATACAATTGACGAATTAGTTGAGCGTAAAATGATTAATAAACCGAAATATCATACCAAAATTTTCAAAAAACATCTTGAAAATCCAGAAATCAACCCGATTTTACAATATATTTTTAACGGAATAAAAGATTAAAAAATAAAAACCCACTCAAATTTGAGTGGGTTTTGTGTTATTATGAACTAATATTTAATCTTTTTTCTCAATTCTTTTATCAAAATAGAATAATACAATTCCTAATGCAATAATACCTAAACCAAATAAACTTTCTTTTGGTTTTTGCATCAAAACGAAATAACAGATATATAAACTAAATGCTAAAAATATAGCAGGTAAGACATAAAAGAATTTACTTTTGATAATAGTTAATTGATCTTGTTTGATAAAGAAAGCTGTACAAACTGCTAATGTTGCTAATATTTGTAAAACAAACGATGTATAGGTAAAAATCACTTCAAAATCTCCTGAAAAAATTAGCAAAATACTAATTGCTGTATGCACCCAAATTGCACGAACTGGAATTCTATTTTTGTTCTCTTTCGCCATAAAATTCCACAATTTATTTTCGCGCGCTGTGGCTTGCGTCAAACGAGAACCAATCCACAAATAACCGCTAATCGTCGCAATTAATTGTAAAGCAATAAAGCAACTCACCCATTTTACATTATTTCCAAGCAGATTACCGAACGAAATATTTGCAACATTTTCTTGTCCAGCCAAAGTTCCTGCTGATGCATGTTTCAAGAAAACATAATTTAGCAAAACATAAGAAATCGTGACAAAAATAACGCCTATAAATAGTGCTTTTGGTAAGTTTTGTTTTGGTTGCTCAATTTCTTCTACGATGTATGAAGCCGAATTCCAACCTGTATAAGCAAAAGTAACATAAACCAAAGACGTCGCAAATGCAGGAAGTAACAATTCATTTTTCCAAGTCGAATCAAAAACTACCGCATTTGGCTCAACTGCTGGAGCAAAATAAAAACCTAAAGCAATTAAAACAACAATAAATACAACTTTTAGAATAGTAAAAATATTCTGAAAGTTACTACTCAAATTTAGACTGAATGATTGAAAAACGGCAACAATCAAAATCATGGCTATTGCAAATTCTTTTCCTAAATCAAACCCGAAAACATTCAAGTATTTCCCCATTGCCAAGGCCGCTAAAGAAATCGGCGCTGAGAAACCAACGAATAAAGAAATCCAACTTGATAAATAACCAAAAACAGGATGAAATGTGCGAGATAAGTAAATATAATCTCCTCCTGATTGTTTAAATTTTGAAGCTAACTCCGAATAAATAAATGCGCCAATCAACGCTAACAATCCTCCTATTGCCCACAATAATAAGATAGAAGTTGTATTTTTTAGATCAGAAATTTGATAACCCAAACTGGTAAAAACACCTGTTCCGATCATATTCGAAATCACTAAAGCTGTTGCGGTTTTCCAACCAATTTTTGAATGTGCCATACACAAAAAAAGTGTCAATTGAATGTTTGAATTTACATTAAAATTGACACTTAGAATATTTTATTATTGATTAAAATTTAAAACTTGCACGCGCAAAATAATACGCTCCTGTCATCCCCATTTGAACTGGCGCATACGGAAAAACTCCATAATAAGAATTCTCGTAAACTTGCTTGTCTGGGAAAACATCAAACAAATTATTTGCACCAATTGTAAAGTTGAAATTCTTTGTAATATCATAACCAATCGAAGCATCCGTCACCGCTTTTCCCGTATGTTCTTGGATACTTCCCCAAGGATATCCATCTTTTGTCACTTTTCCGAAATACGTGTTACGCACCATAAAATTGAATCCAGAAATTGCATAATTCAATCCTAAAGTTGCTTTTGTTTTTGGACTTAATGATTCGATAATATTGACTTGATCAGGACCAAAAAATTCATCTGTTGGAATTGTCAAAGCGGTTGGAAAATGATAACCGACAATCTTTGTTTCATTGATATTTCCTGATAAACTTGCATTCAATTTTCCTCGACCTAAACGAGTATCATAGGAAATTACTAAATCCAAACCTTTGGTTTCAGTATCAATTGCATTCGTAAAAATACGTGCTGTCGCAACATTATATTTTTCTAAAGCAGGATCTGTGATATCAGAAGTCAAGACAATTCGGTCATCAACCTTTATAAAATATCCATCCAATGTGATGAATAATTTTGAAGTCGGACGAAATGTTAAACCTAAACTTGCATTGATTGATTTTTCTTCTTTCAATTTATCCAAACCAATTTCTTTCGACAATTCAGACTCATTTCGGATAATTCCTTTTGTTACCAAAACTTGATCTCCATTATCATTCAAGAATAAATCGGTATATGAATTACTGAAGTATTTTTGTTGCAAAGAAGGCGCTCTAAATCCTGTCGAAATTGCTCCACGAACCGAATATCCTTTTGCGTATTCATATCGCATCGCTAATTTTCCATTGATTGTACTTCCAAAATCTGAGTAATTTTCGAATCGTCCAGCTAAATCAGCTGTAAAATCTCCAAATTTCAATTCTCCATCTACATAAGCCGCAACTGAATGACGATCACCTTTTACAGCATTCAATGGAGAAAATCCTACAAAAGATTCAGATCCAGAACCTGAGTAAGAAGCTTCATCTCCAGCTTCGATTTTATATTGTTCAAAACGATATTCTCCTCCAAACGCTAAACTAACATTTTGGTTAATTCGTTTCGAAAAATCTAAATTGACTGTATTTTGTAAAAATTGATGTTTCCCTGCGTAAAAATCGGTTGGAGAATTTAAGCCTAATGATTGATTAATTGAATTTTCTAAATCATATTTGAATGAATTTAAGCCAAAAGTATTGCTCAAGTCAACTTTCCATCCATCATATGAATAACGTAATCCTGTAGAATTTGAATAATCATTTACATTAGATTTTAACGTTGCTTGAAAACCATTTGGATAAATTTTTAACGCATCTTCAGACAATTCACTTGGCAATCTTCTAAAACCAAATCCATTACCTTGGCGCAACGAAACTCCTCCAAATGAATAAAAATCTAATCGATCATTAATCGCCGTTTCAGCATTTACAAAAAATTGTTGATTCTTGATTGCCGCATCTCCAATTTGAAATCTAAAATCTTTTCTCGAAAGCCCTAAAGCAGCAATTTTAGCGTCATCCACAGCTCTTGCTACATCTGGATCATCTGCAAAATCGTACGCGAAATTATCTCCAAAAATATCTAAATTATGATCTTTAGAACGATTCGTTTTCCTGCGCTCACTTACAACCGCCGAAAAAACAATTGAACCTGATTGTCCTAATTTCGTTCCATAACTTCCGTTAAAATTATACGTTTCACCATCATTTCGAGAAGTCTGACCATACGTCAAAGATGCATCACCACCTGGTTTAGATTTCAAAACAATATTTACAACTCCCGCAATTGCATCAGAACCATATTGCGCAGCCGCACCATCACGTAAAACTTCAATTTTATCAATTGCTGAAATCGGAATTGCGCCTAAATCTGTTCCTACAGAACCATTTCCAACTGTATTTTGGTAATTCACCAACGAAGTTGTGTGACGTCGTTTTCCATTAATCAAAACCAAAACCTGATCTGGTCCCATTCCACGCAATGTCACAGGATCGATATGCTCCGTTCCATCGGCAGATGATTGACGAACAGAATTAAAAGAAGGAATAACCACATTCAAAATATCATTCACACTCAATTGAGGAGAAGACGTTTTCAATTTCTCAACATCGATAATATCGACAGGAACTGACGAATTAACCACCGTTCTTTCTGATGTACGACCACCGATTAAAATAACTTCGTTAAGATTTGTTTCCTCCTTTTCAACTTCTTGAGCAAAAAGTGTAGATGCGCAAATAAATGCGAATGAAGCAAGTAAAAATTTGTTTCTTTTCATTTTTAATTATCATAAAACTTTCAAGAAACCAACAGATAAAAGTGAAATACTTTTACTCATCTTTCCCTCTAATAGGTTGGATTTAGCACCTTAGATTATAAGTCATCTGGTTGCTAAGGTTTCACAGGGCCAATCCCTCCACCTTTCTTGATAAGTTATGCAAAGGTAATGTTAAAAAATGAAAACGCAAACAATACTCTATCAATTTAATAGAGTTATTGAATTAACAACGAAATATCCAATTCTTGGCTTTCGTCTAAATTCATCATCGCATTGATTCGTTTGAATGATTTAAAATTAACTAAATCTGAAACTTTTATATTTTTCTGAATGATTTCGCCTGATTGCAACAAAGCTTCTCTCATTGTTCCTTTCAACAAAAAACTTCGCGGCGTGATCCATTGAGAACCGTCAAAAAAAACAATATTCGAATAAATACAATCGGTAATATAATTTGATTTCACCAAGACCAAATCATCTGTTTTTGATTCTTTTAAATACTCATCAAAAAACCAACGATCCATATATTTGTAGGAATAATCAATTTTATTTTCGATCTCAAAAAGTTGAATACTTTCAATGGGTTTGATTTGATACGATTGAAATTCTATCGATTGAATTTCACGATCATAAACAATTCTAACTTTATATTTTTCGTCCGTTAAGTCTGTCGGAAACTTAATAATTTCGTCCAATAAAATCGGATTGATTTCAGTAAAATTATCATTTCTTGTTCGAGCAAATCTCGCTTGATGAAATTCTAAATTTCGAAGTTGTTTGTTTACACAACAAATCGATTCAATAAATTGGAACATATACTTTCTGAATTAATTCTTCGTACTCTGCTTTTGCCTTACTTTTTGCTGTTATTCCTCCTCCACTCTTGAAAAATAATTCACCTTGATTATTTTCGATGAAACGAATCATCACAGCACTATCAAGATTTTCGCCATCAAAAACACCAAAAACTCCTGTATAAAAATTTCGATGATACTTCTCGGCTTCTAAAATAATTTCAACGGTTTTCTTTTTGGGCGCACCGCAAATAGAACCAGCAGGTAAAAGTTGATCGAAAATCGTTCCTAAATTTTGACTATAATCATCATTCAAATCGCCTTTTATCTCAGAACTTACTTGCAAAAGTGTTGCATCATTTGTCTTCACCTCATCCATGTAGCGATAATTTATCACCTCAACATTTTCGGAAACAAGACTCAAATCATTTCTGATTAAATCGACAATTGTTGCATGTTCGGCAGCTTCTTTTTCATCATTCAAAATAAGTTGCTTCGCATTTAGAATCGAGGCATCAATGGTTCCTTTCATTGGATTTGAAAAGATTTTTTGATCTTCAATTTTCACAAAACGTTCGGGAGAAAAACAAACAAATTCGTTTTTATATTTCAGTTTATATTTTGCTTCAGAAAACTGAAAAATTTCGTGTAAAGTCAAATCAGTTTCAATTTTTGTTGGAAGCGTTAAATTCGTTAAATATGAATTTCCAAACAAAAGATTATCGTGAACATAATTGAATTTTGGCAAATATTCGTCGAAAGAAATCGGGAATTTATTGAATTTAAAATCTTTCTGAAAAGATTCTTTTTTTGTTGAATCTACTTCAAATTTTATCTCATCAGGTAATTCATTTAACGGAACTACTTCTCCATTTTCTTTCAAAAAATCGATCATAAAAAAAAAGGGAACTTTTGCAGCTCCCAATTCATTCATTTTCGTAAAAATCGAATGCTTTGCTAACATTCGATAAAATTAATATTATTCTTGGTTTGTACCAAGTAGATCAATTTCTGTTTTTTCATCATCTGTCAAAATCATATCTTTTAACATAAAATAAACCATCATATAGCCAATTGGATAAGTTGCTAACGCACCTACATAACAAGCAATAGCTCCTATTGAAGCAACCAGACTAACAACAATAGCTATTAGAACCATCCACCAAAAATTCTTTTTTACGATTGCATAAGAAGTTTTCATTGCGTCAATAGCGCTCATATTTCCATAATGAATAAGATACGGAGCCAGATAAATACACGCTTGTAAGAACAATAAAAATACTGTCGCCACTAAGATGTATAACATACCAAAAAGCGATGAACCAATCATTAATGCTGGGTTTACATTTTCGGGATCATTAAACATAAGTGGTAAAAAAGAAAAAATAATGTATGGTAACATTACAACTATTGCGACTCCCATTACGATAAGTGTTAAAAGGAAATAGCTTCCTATATTTTTGAAACCTCCAAAAAAGTCACCTAGTTCTACTGACATTTTGTTTTCGGCACGTTCTGCTCCAATCATAAATCCCATTATAAGTGGATACATCACAAAAAGCAATCCGATTACAGTGAAGGAAGTAAACATATAAATAATAGCTGCGACAAGAGCATAAATAACAAATGGCTGCCAATTATTTTGGAAAAGTTCTAATGATTGATTGAAATATTTCCCAATATCAAATTGAAATTTATTGTTTTTGTAATACTCAATTTTGTTGTAATCTAATGTTTTCATCTTAACGTTGGTTTAATTGAAATTAATGTAAATTTGCTTGATTAGTAGAATAAAATTAATAATTGTTACAACATGAATGCAAACGATTTATTATCAATCATAAAAAATAGACGCTCTATATTTCCTCCGCAATACACACAAGAAGAAATTACACGCGAAGAATTGAATCAAATTTTTGAGGCAGCAAATTGGGCACCATCTCATAAAAAAACAGAACCTTGGCGTTTTGTCGTTTTAGAAGGTCCTGCAAAAGACCGTTTCCGCGAATACGTAAAGCGTGTTTATGTGCAAGGAACGCCAACAGATCAATTGAGCGACAGAAAAATAAATGCATTAATTGAGAAATGTGATAAGTCGAATAAAATTGTATTAATCAATTTTATCAACACAGAAAAAAATCCTGAATGGGAAGAATTAGCTGCAACTTCTATGGCTGTTCAAAATATGTGGTTAATGGCAAGTACGCTAAACATTGGTGCATATTGGTCTTCTCCAGCAAATATTATCGCCAATGTTGATGAGTTTACAACTATGGAAGAAGGCGAAAAATGTGTTGGTGTTTTCTATATGGGAAAAATTGAAGGAGATTCTCCAGAAGCTGTTCGTCAACCAATCGAAGATAAAGTGAGATTTTTAGAATATTAAAGAATCTTCTAAAATATAATTTAACCGGTAGTGCATTTGTATT